>CAITDH010000244.1 GCA_903891045.1 uncultured Desulfobulbaceae bacterium
CAGAAATTTAATCGCCATGATTTACCTCATAGGCGGAAAACTTAACTTTGGCTTACCCACCTAAAACAGCGAGGAGCCTTCAATCCTTGTTTTCCAGAAGAATTGCCAAGGCCTCTTCAATGGTCTGCGGATAGTGAAAAACAACACCTTCCCGTATATCTTCGGGAATTTCCAGCACATCTTTTTCATTCAAGACCGGCAAAACCAGTTCTCTGATCCCGGCCCGCAAAGCGCCAAGGACCTTCTCGCCAATTCCCCCCACCGGCAAGACGTCACCACGCAGGGTAATCTCACCGGTCATGGCCACATCGGGCCGAACAGATCGTCCGGTGATCACGGACACCAGGGATGCGACCATGGCCACTCCGGCAGAAGGGCCATCTTTGGGAATGGCCCCTTCCGGCACATGCACATGAATATCAATTTTGGAAAAGATTTCCTCATCAATCCCCAGCTTCTGGGCATGTGAACGAATATAACTGTGGGCGGCCGTAGCCGACTCTTTCATCACATCGCCAAGCTTGCCGGTGAGAGTCAGGCCGCCATTTCCTTTCATCTTGGAGCTTTCGATAAAGAGGATCTTGCCGCCCACCGGGGTCCAGGCAAGACCGGTGGCCAGACCTGGCCCCCAGCTCCGGGCCTTGATCTCCGGGAAAAATCGCACGGGGCCAAGAAAGGTGTACAGATCATCAAGGCCAACCACTCGTTTTTTAGTTCGCCCCCTGGCAATTTCCGCCGCTATCCCCCGACAGATCGCAGCAATCTCCCGCTCCAGATTCCGCACCCCGGCCTCACGGGTATACGATTCAACCAAAGCGCCCAAGGCCTCATCCGAAAGGACCAGATCATCCTCACCCAAGGCATGGGCCTCCATCTGTTTGCCCAGAAGATGGCGTCTGGCAATGGCCACTTTTTCCTGCAAGGTGTACCCGGACAGCTCAACCACCTCCATCCGGTCACGCAAGGGCTCAGGGATGGTATCCAGCACATTGGCAGTAGCAATAAACATGACCCTGGAAAGATCAAATTCAATCTCCAGATAGTGATCGGTAAAGGTTGAATTCTGTTCAGGGTCCAAAACTTCAAGCAGGGCCGAGGAAGGATCGCCGCGAAAATCATTGCCCAGCTTGTCTATTTCATCAAGCAGAAAGACCGGGTTGTTGGTTTTTGCCCTTTTCAGACTCTGGATGATCCGGCCGGGCAGGGCGCCGATATAAGTACGCCGATGGCCCCTGATTTCCGCCTCATCCCTGACCCCACCCAGGGAAATCCGCACAAATTCCCGGTTCATGGTACGGGCAATGGACTGCCCAAGAGAGGTCTTCCCAACTCCGGGCGGACCGCTGAAACAAAGAATCGGCCCGTGCATATCCTGTTTCAGCTTGCGCACCGCCAGGAATTCCAGGATCCGTTTTTTGATTTTTTTCAGACCATAATGATCCCGTTCCAGATCGCTCTCCGCCTTTTCCAGATCAAGGGTATCGGCGCTTGATTCTAGCCAGGGAAGATCAAGGATCCAGTCAAGATAATTACGGGTGACTGAGTATTCCGGTGAGGAAGGGGAAATCCGCTCCAGCCGGACAAGCTCCTTTTCCACCACCTTCCGCGTCTCTTCCGGCAGCTTCTTGACCGCAAAGCGCTCGCGCAGCTCCTTGACCTCGACCTTTTCGCCATCCTCGCCCAGCTCCTTACGAATGGACTCCAGTTGTTGCCGCAGAAAAAATTCACGCTGCCGACCATCGATATCTTTTTTTACCGACTCCTGCAGCTTCTGACTGGTCTCCACGGTTTCCAGACGCTTGCTGAGTTCCAGCATAACACGCTTCAGGAGTGCTTCAAAATCCCTGATCTCCAGGATCTCCTGTTCCGCTTCAACCTTCAAATTAAGCTGGGTAGTGACCAGATAACTGATATGAAAAGGGTTATCCAGGGCATGCAGGGTGAGTCCCAACTCTTTTGGCAGTTCCGTCAATTGCACGAGCCGGGTAAACTGAGTGCGCAGGCTGAAAATCATGGCCTGACCCTGCGGACTTTCATTCCAGACCATGGGGATTTCCCGTACAGTGGCCCGGTGATAAGGGGTCGTCTCAACAATCTTTACTATTTCAATCTTTTTGGTGCCGCTGATCACCACATGGTAATATCCCTCTCTTTCTTTGCTGAGTTTATGGATATAGC
>CAITDH010000245.1 GCA_903891045.1 uncultured Desulfobulbaceae bacterium
CAGAAATTTAATCGCCATGATTTACCTCATAGGCGGAAAACTTAACTTTGGCTTACCCACCTAAAACAGCGAGGAGCCAGCAAAGAACTGTTGTTGAAATGATTGAGAGAAAGGCATGTCCCGCACGGCGCGCGGCATGCCTTTCTTGTTTAGATGCCGCTAAAGTCTTGAGCAAGGTTTTTTTTGCTTAAGACTTTTTACGGATTTTTATGCCGCTTCACCAAAACAGCCAATCTGTTGCGGCTGTTTTAGTGAGTGGCGTCTGGCCGCTAATGTGGACTTTATAGCTCATGTTGAATTGAGAGAGGAGACCTTTTCTTTATGCATACAACATTTGCAGGGAAACGAATTGTTCTGGGCGTGACTGGCAGTATTGCCGCCTTTAAGGTTGCGGGTTGGGTGAGTAATCTTACCAAGGAAGAGGCGCGAGTCGCGGTGATCATGACTGATTCAGCCTGTCGCTTTGTTGCCCCCCTGACCTTTGCCGCCCTTTCCGGTGAACGGGTGCATACCAGCCTTTTTACGCAGGAAGGCGCCGAGGCCATTGCCCATATCCAGTTGGCGCGGGAGGCTGATCTTGTTGTTATTGCCCCGGCCACGGCCCAGACCATTGCCCGTCTGGCCCATGGCCTTGCCGATGATCTGCTTTCTTGCACGGTCCTGGCCACCAGGGCGAAGGTGCTGATCTGTCCGGCTATGAATGCTCAGATGTACAGCCATCCAGCCGTTCAGGAAAATATCGAAAAACTGAAGGGCTATGGGTATCAGATTCTGACCCCGGAGAGTGGCCGCATGGCCTGCCGGGAGGAAGGGGTTGGCCGCTTGCCGGAGTGGGAGCAGGCGCGGGAGGTCATGCTCCAGATCTTGGCCGTGCCTGATCTGGCAGGCGAAAAGATTCTGATTACAGCGGGGCCCACCCGTGAACCCCTGGATCCGGCCCGATTTCTCAGTAACCGTTCGTCAGGGAAGATGGGGTATAGTCTGGCCCGGACTGCCAGGAGGCGGGGGGCGGAGGTGACCCTGATCTCCGGCCCGACAGCGCTTGCTTGCCCGCCGGATGTCTGTTGCGTGCGGGTGGAGACGGCTCGCGAGATGGGTGAGGCGGTGCTGGCCCACTGTCAGCAGGCAACGGTGATTGTCAAGGCGGCGGCGGTGGCTGATTTTAGGCCTGTTACAATGTGCGCCGAGAAGGTGAAAAAGGAGCAGGCTGATCTACAGCTACCCTTGGAACAGACCACGGATATTTTAAAAGAACTGGGGAAACTCAAGAAGAAGACTGGATTTCTGCTTGTTGGTTTTGCGGCTGAGAGCCAGAACCATACGGCGGAGGGAGAAAAGAAACTCAAGAACAAAAATCTTGATCTGATCGCCATCAATGATATCGGCTCTGCCAATACCGGATTTGAGGTGGATACCAATCAGGTGACCCTGCTGGATAAAGAGGGGATCAGCTCGTTACCCCTGGTCAGCAAGGAGCAGACGGCGGATCTTATCTGGGATCATGTGGTGCAGATGCTGGAGAAAAGGAATAAGGAATAGCTCAACACCCGGCTAGAATGGCATGAATGTGCTCACGGTCATAGTCGGGCATCCGCCAGACCCTGGCCAAGTCCACTGCATTTTCCGCAATCAGCGGGATGTCCTGTCCCGGGATATTCAGGGCCTTGAGAGAGGTGGGGCTGTGGATTTTTTGAAACCATTGCTCCAGGGCATCGATCCCCTTTCGGGCCCGTTCTTCTGTGCTGCCATTCCGGCAGTCAAACACCCGTTCAGCAAACTGAGCGAAACGCTGGGGTGTGGTCCGGCACTGGTGGCGCATCCAGCCGGGGATGATTACCGAGAGCCCCGCCCCATGGGGGACATTGTAGAGCGCTGACAGGGAGTGTTCGATCAGGTGCATGGGAATCCCACCTTGCCTAAGCCCACCGCGGTCAGCCCATTCAGGGCCAGGGTGGCGGTCCACATGAGATCCACCCTTCCCTGATAGCTGTTCAGATCGGCAAGCATCCGGTCACAGCTCTCCTCCATGGCATTGATGATCAGTCCTTCCATGAACCGGTCCTGAACAGGCGTGGCCGGATCTTGAGTGGTGAAGTAGAATTCAAGGATGTGGGCGATGGCATCCACCGCACCATAGGCGGTATAGTCGGCGGG
Organism: uncultured Desulfobulbaceae bacterium; assembly: GCA_903891045.1. Lineage (GTDB taxonomy): Bacteria > Desulfobacterota > Desulfobulbia > Desulfobulbales > Desulfocapsaceae > UBA2270. The sequence goes on from CAITDH010000245.1 coordinate 2,155, forward strand.
GACGGAAAAGGTTGTCTCCGGGTCAAGGATCGAGGTCTTGGGATAAAGCTTTTTATTGGCGAAACCAAATTTCTGCCTGGTCTCCTCGTTGGTGATGACCATGCTGGAATTCATCTCGGAGCCGGATGCGGCCAGGGTCAGGACCGTGGTCAGGGGTAAGGGTGCGGTGACGGATTTCTTGCCGGTAAAGAATTTCCAGACATCATAATTCACCACCGCTCCGGCGCAGATCGCTTTGGCCTCATCAATGACCGATCCTCCACCGATGGCACAGACGACCTAGCATTTTTGCTTCTTGGCCAGGGTAATGCCTTCCCGCACATGGCTGAGAACAGGATTGGACTGGACCCCCGGATGTTCAACAATCTCGGCACCGGCCTGGCGCAGGGAGTCGGTTACCTGCTGGTAAATCCCGTTTCGTTTGATGGAGCCGGAGCCGTATACCAACAGCACCCTGGTGCCAAAGGCTACAGTTTCATTGCCAATGGCAGGGATGGTACCCTTGCCGAACAGGATCTTGGTCGGATTATGGAAAACGAAGTTCTGCATGCTGTGTGAGCGTTATAAGGGAAAGAGACGACGCTCTAGCCGGCAAATGCCAGGGTGAGTTGAACAAAATCTTCAAGGGTCAGATCCTCGGCCCTTGCCGTTGGTGCTATTCCGGCCTTGCAGATGGCCGCTTCCGTCAGTTGTTTGATCGTCGCCTTGTCTTCTTCGCCGATCATGGGCAGGAGCTTGCTGCTGCTCAGGGTGTTGAGCAGGGTCTTGCGCCGCTGGCTGAAGGCCCCGCGGACAACACGATGCAGAAGTGCATGATCGTACTCAGGGAGGGCCTTGATCCGCTCGGTCTGCCGGTCAAAATCAATCCGTACCACTACTGAGTCTATTTTGGGGCGGGGATGAAATTCTGCAGGTTTCAGGGTCAGCAATCGTGTCACCGTCGCACAGGCGCTGAGCAGAACCGTGGGCACCCCATATTGCTTGGTGCCGGGCTGGGCGGTCAGCCGGTCGGCCACTTCCTTTTGCAGCATGATGGTGGCCCAGGCCATCTTCTCCTGGTTCTCAATCAGTTTAAACAGAAAAGGATTGGAGATGGAGTAGGGCAGGTTGGCCATGATCTTGATCGGCCCCTGGCACTGCTCGTAGAGGGCGATGAAATCAGCTTTCAACACATCCTGGTGGATCAGGGTGACATTCTCGGGCAGGTCTGCTTCATCCTGATGGTACCTGATAAGGCCACTGTCGATCTCAAGACCAATGACCTGTCTGGCGGCGCGGGCCAAGGGGCGGGTGAGGGCCCCAAGACCAACACCCACCTCCAGGATGATGTCATCACTTGTTATCCGGCCAGCATGGACAATGGCCTCAGCGGTTCCCGTATGGACCAGGAAATTCTGGCCAAACCGTTTTTTGGGGGTCAGGTTATGTTTTTCAAGGGATGATCGGGTGTTATGGATTGCAGTCATTGATTTACCAGGCTGTGCTGTCAAGATATCTTTAGTTTAATTTTCGCCCCTGGCGAAACATCTCAGTGTATATTTCCGGCAGATGCTGCTGTTGTAAGGCTGTTACCACCTCTTCCACCGGGTACGGAATCCGGTGGAGATCGACCTGAATGTCCTGTTGGGAGAGGGTCAGGGTGGCGCAACTTGCGCTTGGGTTCCCATCAAACATCCTGCCGGCACTTCCAGGATTGATAAAATGAGTGCCATGAATGTGTTTATGGTAGGGCGAATGGGAATGGCCGGTGATAACGATCTGGCAGCTTGAAAGTTGACTGAGTTCCTGAAAGCGGCTGTCCGGGGTATCGGCAAAGAGCAGCTCCCTGGGGTGGTCAGGGCTACCGTGAAAAAGACCGATGGCAGAACCTTCAAGGTTTAGTATCTGTGAGTTCTCCAGGGAGAGCAAGTACTCTTTACTCTGGGCGTTCAGGGCCAGCACTGTTGACCGGTACATGATGCGCTTCTCTTCATCATGAGGTTTTTTAAATGTCTCCCCTTGGAGCAGGGTTATGACCTTATGGTCGGTGTTTCCGAGGATGGAATAGGCTTTTCTGTCTTGCAGCCACTGGATGGTTTCATTGGGAAAAGGGGCATATACCGTTGAGTCTCCGCAGTTGCAGATGGCATCAAAGGGATCGGTGAAATCGGCAAAAAATCGGTCGATGGCAATCAGGGCGGGAAGGTTCCCATGGATATCTGAGAGAAGAAGGATCCGCATAACAAGTGGCTGGTAGAGGTGAAATTGACAGGATGTATCGTCAGGTGAACAGTTATAATTCTACACTTGAATGGGGAAACTGGAAACCTCTTTATTTTTAACTGGCATATTTGGTAAGATGGGTGGTAACTTTATTTGTTATGGAGATATTCTTGGCAAGGGGAATAGTGGTATATGTTCTCAATGATTCAATAATGTAAAGAGAAAGAGAATGAAAATTAAAGGGTTTAAAACAGCGGCAATTGCCGCCGGTATCAGATATGCAGACAGGATGGATCTTGGTCTTATCTTCAGTGAGGCGCCAGCCGTTACCGCCGGGGCCTTTACCACTAACCAGGTGAAGGCGGCGCCTGTTGTCCTTGATATGGAACGCCTGAAAAAGAGAAAGGCTCAGGCCATTTTAGTCAATAGTGGTTGTGCCAATGCCTGTACCGGCGAGGCGGGCATGCAGGCCGCCATTGCTACCAGTAATTGTGCTGCATTGGCCTTAGGGGTTGCGGATGAGATGGTACAGGTCTCGTCTACCGGTGTTATTGGTGAACAGTTGAACGTGAACGCCATAAAAAAAGCCATGCCAAGGCTGGTGGCGGGGCTGTCTGCCGATAATTTTGAGCAGGTTGCCCAGGCCATTATGACCACGGATACCGTTTCGAAAACGGCATACCGGACAGTCGTCATCGGGGAACATGAGGTGAATTTCATGGGGATGGCCAAGGGTGCGGGGATGATCATGCCCAATATGGCCACTATGCTCGCCTTTGTGCTGACCGATGCCCAGATCAGTTTTCCCCAACTCCATAGCGCCTTGATCAAAGGTGTGGAGCGTACCTTTAACCGGATCACCATTGATGGCGATACCAGCACCAATGATATGGTCCTGGTGATGGCCAATGGTGCTGCCGGCAATCCCTGGATTGATGAGGATACCCCGGGCAGCCAG
>CAITDH010000246.1 GCA_903891045.1 uncultured Desulfobulbaceae bacterium
GCTGCGGCAAACCCTACCAGTGCCGCATATTTGGACCGTGTGAACCGTTTGGTCCGTACAATCGGATCGGGAAAATTCACAAATAAGGTGGTCATCACGGGCAACCTTCCCATGGAAGAGGTTTACCAAAAAATGCAAGCTTTTGACATTGGACTGAATTGTTCGCCGAGCGAGGGGCTCCCCATTGCCCTTCTTGAAATGATGGGTGCAGGTATCCCTTGTGTGATGCCGGGGATCGGGGACATCCCTGAAGTGCTGACCGGAAGGGGGATTGTTGTCCCGATCAGGCAACGCATGGATATCAAAGAGATACTGTCAGTGCCCTGTTATTCAATGGACGAGATCGGCCTGTTCGTAAAGGCCATTGTCCAACTCCATGGCAACAGACCGGAACTTGAACGTTTGGGAAACGAAGCTGCCGGGTTTGTCCGCAAATACCGGGGCATCAAGTTCCAGGAAAAGGAATTCATAAAATTTATCAATATGGCAAAGAAAACGGTTGAAGGCAAAAAGGCAATTGGACATGAAAATGAAGATCCGGGACCGGTACAGAATGAAAAAATGGATATTGGCTTGTCCATCGTCTCGGTGCTGATGCCGGTCAGGGATGGCAAATTGGAGTGGATCGTGGAGGCAATTAAAAGTATTGTTGGTCAAGATTATGATGGGCAGATCGAGCTGGTCATTGTCAACCACGACTGCCGGTTGGGCTTATCTGAAAACCTTAAAGCGTTGGCCGAAAGGTTTACCGGACAAGTGGAACCCGGCCATTTCAAATTCAAGATGTTGGAGGTCAAGGATGATATGCTTGAGTTTTCAGGGGTGCTTGATTTTGGGATTTCACATTGTTCCGGGGATATCATTGTCAGGATGGATTGTGACGACATTGCGGAACCTGGCCTCGTAAGCAAACTGGCCGGGTTCATGGCGGACAACAAGGATATCGACGTTTGTGGCGTCCAGCTCCGGTTCTTTGGGGCAAAGTCGATGACAACCAACCATCCGCCACTGGTCACAAGAAAATATGCTTTTGAGATGCCCGGCACCTGGTTTGTCAACCATCCGGGGGTTGCCATCAGGAAACAGGCCCTGTTGAAAGTTGGTGGCTATGGCAATACAAAAACCGGATATGCAGAGGACTATCACCTTTGGTGCAAGATACTAAAGGGCAATGGGACAATTGCCAATTTGCCAAATGTCCTGATGAAATACCGTTGTTACCACAAAGAATGGAGGTACCCAAATGGCTACGATGATTTTTTGAAAAAGGAGAAAACCGGACTAATGGCAAGCATTTAATTTTAAAACAATAATGGATATTGATAAGGGAAGGATAGGCTGCACCAATTTGGCTGGGCTAAGGGCGTTGAAGAAAAAAGCCAAAAAGCTCTATAAATCGACCGGAACGGAAGATCCGGACAAGATAAAACTTCTGGCAGTGATCGGCGACCTGGAGGAAAAGATCAGGCACGGGCAGTTCAAAGAGCAGTTGCTCAACGGTGAAGCCTGACGGACCGGACAAACCATTCCAAAGAAAACCTGAAAACCATGGCGAGGGCGAAAATTGAGGTGATGGACATTACGGCGGAACAGATCAGGGAAATGGCGGCAACGATGGACTGCAAGTCATTGCCACCCGAGATAATCGAATACCTTGGACTGATGGAGAAAGCAAGGGACTGGCACTACCAGATGAAAAGCCGTTTGTATGTCGTCAAGCAGCTTAAACTAGCCCATTATGCCAAAAATGGCGAAGAGCTGAGCGACTATCTGGCCCGGCAGGTTTACGACAATGCCATGAACTATTACTATGCAGACCGGAAGATCCGCAAGGAGAGCTGGCGCAACATGCTCGCAGAAAAGTATTTGCTGTCGGCCCAATTGTGTTTCGACAAGGACGACCTGGAGGGGCAGAGGAAGTTTTTGGAGGCTGTCGAAAGGGTGATGCGGCTGAACGAAAAGGACGATGGTTCGGTGGACCCAAAACTGCTCGACAAGCGGACATTTGTATATGTCGTTTCAGGGAAGGAACTGGGCGTCCCGGAAGTGGACAGGAAGGAACTGGCAAAACTGATCGA
>CAITDH010000247.1 GCA_903891045.1 uncultured Desulfobulbaceae bacterium
CCAGATCTTTGAAATGATCGAGACCATTGATCGCTACAAACTGGCAGTAGCACTTGACAAAGAACTTAAATCTCTGGGCAAGACCCTTGATGTCCTTGTTCAGGTCAATATCGGCCAGGAACCCCAAAAGTCAGGGACCCTTCCCCAAGAAACGGAAGAACTGCTCAAGCAACTTCTCCTATTATCGAACCTGAAGGTACGCGGACTCATGGCCATCCCCCCTTATTCTGACAACCCGGAGCACACCCGTCCACACTTTAAAGCCCTCCGTCTGCTGGCTGAAGAGATGAATAGAAAAAATTACTTCTCAGACAGCACGTGTGTGGAATTATCCATGGGAATGTCCAGCGATTACACCATTGCCATCGAAGAAGGTGCTACCCTCATTCGTATAGGGACCGCTCTTTTCGGGCATCGCCTTGGACAATAAGGCCCCCCTTTTCTTAATACGCCCCTTTACCGCACCACATGCAACGCACAGTCTTGGCAATAATCTTGAGATCAGTCCACAGGGAGTAATTGAGGATATACCAGTCATCCAGCTCGACGCGCTCCTTGTAATCTTCAACATCAGAGCGTCCCCCCACCTGCCAGGGGCCGGTGATACCAGGCTTCATGGAACAGTAACGGCCAGCACTCTCCTTGTAGAAAATGCTCAACTCTCTTGCCACAATAGGCCGCGCCCCGACCACGCTCATCTCTCCCTTCAAGACATTGAGGAACTGGGGGAATTCATCAAGACTGGTCTTCCGTAAAAAACGTCCAATTCTGGTCACCCGAGAGTCGTCTTTCAGCTTAAAGGTACACTGCCATTCTGCACGTAATTCTGCATTTTCAGCCAGCATAGCCTGCAACTTTTCATCAGCCCCTGCACACATGGTACGAAACTTGAAGCAGTCAAACTCCTTGCCAGCGGCGGCAATCCTTCTGTGACGATAAAAAACCGGCCCCCTGCTTTCCAGTTTAATCAACAAGGCAATAATCAGGGTCAAAGGCAGTGTGAAAAACAGGGCCATGCTGGCAAATACCAGATCAAAACCACGTTTCCATTCCATGTTCGGATTAAAATTAAGAATCATCAGATTACCCAGGGACTGGATTTCGGCGTGATGCAAACCAAAGGTGTAGAGATCAGGGACCAGGTAGATGCGGGCCCCTAAAGACCGACAGTTCCGTAAAATCGTAAAAATCTTTTTTTCAGCCCGCATGGGAAGGGCAATATAGACATAATCGATATCATTATAACTCAGATACTCTTCGATCATCGAGATATCACCCAATATGGGTTTCCCCATAACCTGTATGGCGTCATTTTCCTTTAGCTTATCATCAAAAAAGCCAATGACCTCAATCCCCGCCCAAGGAATAGCCTCAACCTCTCGGGCCAGTCTCGTACCAAGATCACCAGCCCCAGCAATCACAGCATGACGGACATTTCTGCCTTGTGATCGATAATATCGAAGGATTTTTCTAGCGATCACATGCAAGACAAAAAGTAGTAGGGGAGTACTCAGTGACCAGACCAGGAAGACAACCCGCGAATAGGCATGGGATATTTTAAAGATAAAGAAATAGAACAACAACACCCCAACCACCGTACCCCAGGCCTTGAAGATAGCGATAAATTCCTGATAAAATTTCCAGCCACGCCATGAACGATACAACTGAAAGGACCGAAAGCTGATCAGACACAGCACCAGGGTAA
>CAITDH010000248.1 GCA_903891045.1 uncultured Desulfobulbaceae bacterium
ACTCCTGCCGGATCGTTGAAGAGCAGGATCTCTCTGAAGGGCGCGGTCAGGTGAATCATCTGTTGGGCCAAAGGTTTGGACATCGTCTGGCGCAGCAGGGCGGCAGCAGCATCTCCCTTGAAGATTCCCAGTATTTCATCGCGCAGAGTCCGTGGTTTTTCGATGTAACTTGCTGAGTACTCTTTTATCTTCGCTTTCTTTGCGGCCGACTCGATGGCGTCTGCCAGGGTGCCGATTTTATCCACCAGGCCAAGCTGCTGGGCCTCTTTTCCGTGGAAGACCCGCCCTTCGGCAAGAGTCTCTATTTTTTCCGTGTTCATGTTGCGCCCTTTGGCCACGAGTGAGAGAAACTGCTGGTAGCCATGATTGAGGGTCATTTGGAGCGCTTCCTGCAAGGGCTGCGCCAGGGGGCGGCTGACGTCAAGGCCGGAGGCCAGTTGGGTGGTGCCGATCCCGTCATTATGAATACCCAGGCTGGCCAGGCTGTTTTCAAAGGTGGGGATGGCTGCGAAGATGCCGATGGAACCGGTGATGGTCGCGGCCGATGCCCAGATTTCATCGGCATTGGCGGCGATCCAGTATCCGCCTGAGGCGGCAGTGGAGCCCATGGATATCACCAGAGGCTTACCGGCTTTTTTCAGTTCCAGGATTTCCTGACGAATGATCTCTGAGGCAAAGGCCGAGCCGCCGCCGGAGTTGACGCGCAGTACAACTGCTTTGATTGCGGGGTTAAGCCGGGCCTTGTGAATAAGGGCCGCCAGGGTGTCGCCACCAATGCTGCCCACGGGTTGTTCACCATCAAGGATCATGCCCTCGGCGATAATGATCCCGATAGTATTGGCAGATGCAACCAGTGGCTGTTGATAGGAAAGGGTAATGGTGCGCAGATACTCATTCAAGGAAACCTGGCTGAATCCACGGTCAGGGGCAGGTGCGCTTAGTTTTGCCAGATAGTCGCGGATCTCTTCCCTGGTTTTGAGACCATCCACCAGCTTGCTATCCAGGGCTAATTGAGCGGTGCTGCCGCCTGCGGCCGTAAGTTTTGCGGGGATGTCATTGGCGTATTGATCGATGGCCCCGGCCGGGAGCGTTCGTTGCCGGGTGATATCGGTGGTGAAGAGGGACCACAGGGATGTCAGCATTCCCCGCATTTGTTCTTTGGATTCCCCTGACATCGAGTCACGCAAGATGGGTTCAACGGCCGATTTGTAGGTGCCAACTCGGAAGACGTGGTAATTAACTCGTAATTTTTCCAGGGCTTCCCGGAAGAAGAGATGATAGGCGCCAAAACCGTGGAGATCCACGCCGCCCATGGGGTTCAGGTAGATCTCCGAGGCAAAGGCGGCAAGGTAATACGCCTTTTGCCGGTAGTAATCTTCGGCGGCAATGACCTTTTTGCCGCTCTTTTTAAACTGATTCAGGGCCTCGCCAATAGTCTGCATCTGGTCGAGCCCCACTGTTCCCAGGTCGTGGAGATCAAGGAGGATGCATTTGACCTGGCTGTCGGTGGCAGCAAAGTGAATGGCGTCAAGGATATCCTGAAACCTCGTTTCAGCGGGTGTCTGCTTGGCTTGGCTGAGTTCACCCAACAGCTCCGAGATTGGGTTTGTGCTGTGTTTTTCTTCAACGATATTACCGGCAAGAGAAAGGATAAGGGCGGCGTTATGAATAATTGGC
>CAITDH010000249.1 GCA_903891045.1 uncultured Desulfobulbaceae bacterium
AAACTCTTTTTACATCATGCCGCCCATTCCACCCATGCCGCCCATTCCACCTGGAGGCATGCCCATACCAGCACCAGCACCCTTCTCTTCTGGCATATCAGCAATAACACACTCGGTGGTAAGCAACATCCCGGAAACAGAGGCTGCATTCTGCAGGGCTGTACGAGTTACTTTGGCAGGGTCGATCACACCGGCGGCAATCAGGTCCTCATATTGCTCGGTTGCGGCGTTAAAGCCAAAGGCACCTTGCAGGCTTTTCACATGCTCAACGATAACAGAACCTTCACGGCCCGCGTTGTTGGCAATCTGACGGATAGGCTCTTCCAGGGCACGACGCAGGATATTTTTGCCGAGCTCCTGCTCACCAGGAAGCACCAGACCATCCAGAGCCTTCAGGCAACGCAGATAGGCAACACCGCCACCAGGAACAACGCCTTCCTCAACAGCAGCACGGGTAGCGTTCAACGCATCTTCCACGCGGGCCTTTTTCTCTTTCATCTCCATCTCGGTTGCCGCGCCGACATTGATAACCGCAACGCCACCAATCAATTTGGCAAGACGCTCCTGCAACTTCTCTTTATCATAATCAGAAGTGGAATCATCAATCTGGGTCCGAATCTGCTTAACCCGAGCCTCCAGTTTGACCTTATCCCCAGAACCATCAATAATGGTGGTGTTGTCTTTAGTCACAACAACCCGCTTGGCAGTACCAAGATCGCTCAGAGTTACATTCTCAAGCTTAATGCCAAGGTCTTCAGTAACAACCTGGCCGCCGGTCAGGATAGCGATATCCTCAAGCATGGCCTTACGACGATCACCAAAGCCAGGGGCCTTGACAGCCGCAACATTCAAGGTGCCGCGCAGCTTATTGACAACAAGGGTCGCCAATGCTTCACCATCGACATCTTCAGCAACGATGAACAGTCCACGGCCCATCTTGGCCACTGACTCAAGAACCGGCAGCAGATCCTTCATATTGGAGACCTTTTTCTCAACAATGAGGAAATAAGGATCTTCCATATTTACTTCCATCCGATCCGCGTCGGTAACAAAGTATGGAGAGAGATAGCCGCGATCAAACTGCATTCCCTCGACAACATCAAGGGTGGTATCCATGGATTTTGCTTCTTCCACGGTAATAACACCCTCCTTACCAACCTTGTCCATGGCCTCGGCAATGATATTACCGATGGTCTCATCACTATTGGCGGAGATGGTGCCAACCTGGGCAATCTCTTTCTGCTCTTTCGTTGGAGTCGCGATCTTCTTGAGCTCGGCAACAATAGCCTCAACACTCTTGTCAATCCCGCGCTTGATCTCCATAGGATTGCCACCGGCAGCTACCAGTTTCACACCCTCTGTATAGATAGATTGAGCAAGGACAGTCGCGGTTGTGGTGCCATCACCGGCCACATCAGAGGTCTTGGAAGCAACTTCACGGACCATCTGCGCGCCCATGTTTTCAAACTTGTCGGTCAGCTCTATCTCTTTAGCAACAGTCACACCGTCTTTGGTGATAGTGGGCGCACCGTATGATTTCTCAATCAGTACATTCCGGCCCTTAGGCCCAAGGGTTACCTTTACTGCATTTGCCAGGGTATTGACACCAACGAGAATAGACTCGCGGGCCTTTACACCGTATTTAATATCTTTTCCAGCCATTATTTATCTCCTTTTATCTTTCGCGCCCCTCTTACAAGAGACAGTAATATATAAACTATTTGATGCCTTCTTATTCGATAATACCCATGATATCATCTTCACGCATGATAAGGTAATCCACACCATCAAGTTTCACATCAGTACCGCCGTACTTTGAAAAGAGCACACGATCTCCGGCTTTGACCTGCAGGGCAATACGATCTCCCTTCTCATTAGTCTTGCCAGGTCCAACAGCAATAACTTCACCTTCAGCTGGTTTCTCTTTGGCACTGTCAGGAATAATAATTCCACCTGCGGTCTTGGTTATCTCTTCCAGTCTTTTTACCAGAAGACGATCATTCAATGGACGAACTTTCATGTATTTCCTCCTACACGATTTTGTTTGAAGATTGGGCATCCGCCCCCTGCACTTTAACCTGGAGTATCAACAACAAAACAATACCCCAAAACTGGGCAAAACTATAGGCTGGCTTTTGCAAAAATCAAGGGGCGAATGCCAAAAAACATCCGCCCCTTACACCAGGACACCAACACCTGCTTTCCACAGAAACCGGGCCAACCAAGCTTGTAAAACTCACTCAGAAATCAACCGACCCGCACTATCCACTTAAAAGGATCTTCCTGCTGACCGCCCTGAATCGCCTGTAACTCGTCAAACATTCGCTGCGACAGCGCCCCGACCTTGCCACCATTGATAACATACTGCTTGCCCTGATAACACAACTCACCTACCGGCGAGATAACAGCTGCCGTGCCCGTACCAAAGGCCTCGGTCAAGGTACCATCAATACTCGCCTCGGCAACCTCATCAATAGTAATTTGCCTCTCAACCACCTCCACACCCCACTCCCGGGCAAGACGAATCACGGAATCTCTGGTAATACCGGGCAAGATAGAACCACCAAGCGGTGGAGTTACCAATTCATTATTGATCATAAAAAAAATATTTGAAGTTCCAACCTCTTCCACATACTTTTTCTCACAGGCATCCAGCCAGAGCACCTGGGTGTAGCCAGCTTGATGCGCCTCCTGGGCCGCCATGATACTGGCCGCATAATTGCCGGCAGTCTTTACATGACCAACCCCGCCCTTGACTGCACGCGCATACTTATCCGTGACATAAATTTTGGTTGGACCAAACCCTTCAGGATAATAGGCACCAACTGGACACATAATGATAAAGAAATAATATTCCCCGGCCGGTCGAACCCCAAGTGCAGGCTCCACAGCAATCATGGTCGGACGAATGTAAAGAGTAGCGCCTGCAACCGTAGGGATCCAATCCCGATCAAGATAGACCAAGGCCTTGAGGGCCTTGAAGACTTTTTCAATCGGCAAACGGGGCATACACAGCCGCTGGGCCGAGACATTCATCCGCTCAATATTATCCTGGGGCCGAAAGAGATAGACCTGCCCATCCTTACCCCTGTACGCCTTCAACCCCTCAAAGATGGCCTGACCATAATGAAAGACCATGGCCGCAGGATCCAGCTTGAATTCGTGATACGGACAGATTTGCGCATCATGCCAGCCACTCTGCCGATCCCATTTCATCAAAAACATATGATCAGTAAAATGGTTCCCAAAACCGAGACTATCCTGGGCAGGTTTTTCTTTCAGTTGCTCCTGCTTTGCCTTCTCCAGCCCTATCTCCAAATTTTCCCACATGACAATTTCCTCTTTTTACGCAAAGCTGTTGTTCAAAAATAATCGTAACATTAAAAGGGGAGGCCCACCAAAAGAGCCGGAGCGAAATGGTTCAACATGTAAAGGTTATTTCGAAACGACTCCTAATGATAAAATTGAGGCCTTTGCCTCCAAAGAGACTTGCACCTTATTTATCTTTTCTTCAATCGGATTAAGCTATATAATGAAACACTATGGTTCCCTCTATTTACACACAAAGACCATCTTTTCATCTCTAAATTATCTTGAATTACCCAGCTCTATAAAAAATTGCAACTTTATTTCTTATTTCTCAATCACCAACTGCACAAGTTCAATCCACCATGAGCAATGATCAGCCCCCAAAAAACTCTGGTTCTCAGTATCCAGGCACACTGGAATCCCGTTATTTCCTCTTGATCTTTTGTATTTCGGCGATCTTTCTGGGACGAATTCTCTGGCCATTCTGGTCCATTCTGATTCTCTCCTTCCTGCTGGCCAGCCTGTTCAGACCCATCTATGCCTTTTTAGGTAACAGGCAAATTTCGGCGCCCTTTGCCTCCATCCTTACCTGCACCTTGATCATCTTTCTTGTCTTTATCCCCCTGCTCCTTTTCATCGGCGCCCTTTCCAACGAGGCATTAAGCCTGTATCAATGGGGACGAGATGCAGGTGTCGGACCCCAAATACACTCCTTCCTCCAGAAAAGCCCGCTGCTTACCCAGATCCAGACCTATCTTCATGGACTTGGTCTGAACTTTGAACCAGCACAACTTACCGACACCCTGTCTTCTTTTATTAAGACCGCAGGTCTCTTTCTTTACAACCAGGCAAGCTCCTGGGCGGCCAATATTCTGAAATTTTTCGCTCTGTTCTGCATAATGATTCTCATCATCTTCTTCTTGCTCATCGATCAGAAGAATCTTATAGCCTTTCTCATTCGCCTTTCACCACTCCCCGACCATGAAGATCGACTCCTGCTTGCCAAATTTGAGGAAACCGCCAATGCCATTCTCAAGGGAACTATCGTCTGCGGACTTATTCAGGGGATCATTATCGGGGCGGTTTTTGCCATATTCGGCCTCAACGCTCCCATCCTCTGGGGTTGTGTCATGGCCATCGTGGCCTGTCTTCCAATCCCCGGCATCGGCCTGATACTCATCCTTCCGACCGCCATGATCCTGGCCATAAGTGGCAAGCCGGGAACCGGGATAGTTCTTTCTCTGTTTTATATGTTCCTCTCCTTTTCCATAGAATACGTAATAAAACCCAAAATGGTGGGTGGGCAGGTCAAGATGCACACCCTGCTGGTCTTTCTCTCTCTCATGGGCGGAATCACTGTTTATGGGGTACTCGGCATCATTTATGGGCCACTGATTGTCACTGCCTTTCTGACCCTATCAAATATCTATCTGACAAGATATGATTTTTCTCTTCAAAGAAAATCATCATAAAAAAACAGACGATTCTGGCTCACAGGATATTTTAGCTGCAGAACTATTTGATACCTGCTGGAGGCAAAATATTAGCAGAAAGAGAAGAGGGGGGCAAGGAAGGCCACGACCATTACCGGCGAGATGCAGTCTTATTGGTGGATATCGTTCGGGAACGGGCAGCGATTACTGCAAACAGGCTTCAAAGTGTATTGGTTAGGATGTTCAATTTTGCGGCAGAGTGTGGTATTTTGGAGTATTCCTCCTTTGGCGAGTATGAAAAAGAAACCAGAGAAAGCACGGCAACGAGTCTTAAACGATGAGGAACTAAACACCCACCAGCTAAAAGCTGGTGGGTTAATCATATGTGCTGAAAGCACGGATACCGGTCAGCAGACCCGTTGATTATTCGTCCACTTTTATACTCTCACC
>CAITDH010000250.1 GCA_903891045.1 uncultured Desulfobulbaceae bacterium
AATTAGAACATTATGGTCAAATTTATTAGCAAAAGAGTTCGCAGAGGGTAGTGTTCATCCAGAGACAGTTTTTGTGTCCACTATTGATGATCGGCCTCTGGTTGTCAGCAACCAAACACAATGTCCCAGTAATTGATTGATGAATAAAAAAAACCTCTCAGAACGCGACATCTGCACGAAATTCATCACCCCTGCCTTGGAACAGGCCGGTTGGGATATTGCCACCCAGATCCGTGAAGAATTCCCCTTGACCAAAGGGCGAATTATCGTTCGTGGCAAGCTGCACACCCGCGCCAAGCACAAACGGGTTGATTATGTCCTTTTCTATAAACCCAACATTCCCATTGCCGTCATTGAGGCCAAGGACAATAAACACTCTGTTGGCGATGGTATGCAGCAAGGGTTGGGGTATGCCAACCTGTTACAGGTACCGTTCGTATTCAGCTCCAACGGGGATGGATTTCTGTTTCATAATAAGCTTGCCGCAGACGGCATCATCGAGCGCGAGCTTGCCCTTGATGAATTTCCGACCACCGAGACCCTTTGGCAGTGGTGGTGTGCCTACAAGGGTTTAACTGAGCAGCAGAGTAATTTGGTCACTCAGGACTATTACAGCGACGGCAGCAACAAAACGCCGCGTTACTACCAGATCCTGGCCATCAACAAAACCATCGAGGCCATCTCGCAGGGCCAGGATCGTATTCTGCTCGTGATGGCTACCGGTACCGGAAAGACCTACACCGCATTTCAGATCATCTGGCGGCTCTGGAAGTCCAAAACCAAAAAGCGTATCCTGTTTCTCGCTGACCGGAACATCCTGGTCGATCAGACCATGACCAACGATTTCAAGCCCTTTGGGGCTGCGATGACCAAGATTCAGAAGCGGCAGGCGAACAAGGCCTATGAGATTTACCTCTCGCTTTATCAGGCCGTGACCGGCACGGAAGAGGCGCAGAACATCTACAAGCAGTTCAGCCCCGATTTCTTCGATTTGATTGTGGTGGATGAGTGCCATCGAGGCAGCGCTGCAGACGATTCGGCGTGGCGGCAGATCCTCGATTATTTCTCCTCGGCCACCCAAATCGGCCTGACCGCGACCCCCAAGGAAACAAAGGAAGTCTCCAACATTGATTATTTCCATGAGCCGATCTACACCTACTCGCTCCGGCAGGGCATTGATGACGGCTTTCTTGCCCCCTACAAGGTGGTGCGCATCGACCTCGACAAGGATCTTACAGGTTGGCGTCCCGACAAGGGCATGGTGGACAAGAACGGCAATGAGATCGAAGACCGCATCTACAATCAGAAGGACTTTGATAAAACCCTGGTCCTGGAAAAACGGACCCAATTGGTGGCCAAAAAGATTACCGAGTTTCTCAAGCAGACCAATCGCTTCGACAAGACCATCGTTTTCTGCGACAACATCGATCACGCTGAGCGGATGCGGCAGGCCTTGGTAAATGAGAACGGCGATTTGGTCGCGCAAAACGCCAAGTACGTTATGCGCATTACCGGTGATAACGAAGAAGGCAAAGCGGAGCTCGACAACTTCATTTTCCCGGAGTCCAGATACCCGGTGATCGCCACTACCTCCAAGCTGATGTCCACCGGCGTCGATGCCCAGACCTGTAAGCTGATCGTGCTCGACCAGCGAATCCAGTCTATGACCGAATTCAAGCAGATTATCGGGCGTGGCACACGCATCAACGAAGATTATGGCAAGTATTACTTCACCATCATCGATTTCAAGAAGGCCACCGAGCTCTTTGCCGACCCTGATTTTGATGGCGATCCGGTGCAGATTTACATCCCGGCCCATCCCGATGATTCGCCAGTGCCACCCGATGAGCCGGAAGCCGATATCCCTGAAGATAGTTTGACCTACCCGGCACCGGGAGATGGCAACGACTGGACCGGTGTTGCCGAACCCGGCGCTGGCGAAGAAGGCCCTGGCGTGCGACGGTATATCGTCGCCAACGTCGAGGTCAAGGTGGCTGCCGAGCGGGTTCAGTATTTTGACGCCGGTGGCAAGCTGATCACCGAATCATTGAAAGACTACACCCGCAAAACCCTGGTGAAGGAGTTCGCCTCACTGGATGACTTTCTGCGGCGCTGGAGCAGTGCTGACAAGAAACAGGCCATCATCGAAGAACTGGCCAATGAGGGCGTTTTCTTTGACGCCCTGGCCGAGGAGATCGGCCGCGATTGCGACCCTTTCGACCTCGTCTGCCATGTGGCTTGGGACATGCCGCCACTCACCCGCAAGGAGCGCGCTGCACAAGTCAAAAAACGCAACTACTTCACCCGCTATGGGGAACAGGCGCAAAGAGTGCTTGGGGCCTTACTGGATAAATATGCCGATGAAGGGGTGGGGCAGATCGAAGAGACGCAGATCCTCACGATCTCGCCTTTTAATGAATTCGGCACGCCCATGGAAATCATCCGGGCCTTTGGTGGGTTGGATCATTACCAGCAGGCCGTGCGCGAACTGGAACAGGCGCTTTACAGCGCATAACACGAAATTACTGGAACCAAACCCATGTCGATAGGAAATTTGATCAAAACCATTCAGGACATCATGCGCAAAGACGTGGGCGTTGATGGTGACGCCCAGCGCATTAGCCAGATCGTCTGGCTGCTCTTTCTGAAAATCTTTGACGATAAGGAACAGGAATGGCAGCTCACAGTGCCGGGCTATAAATCGCCGCTTCCGAGTCGCTTCCGTTGGTTCAACTGGGCAAAAAATCCGGAAGGGGATACGGGTGAAGAGTTGATCGACTTTGTCAATAACGACCTCTTTCCCGCACTCAAGAAACTGGCCACTGCCGCCGGGGTCTCACCTTATGGCCGCGTGGTCGGCTCGGTCTTTGAGGACGCCTACAACTACATGAAGTCCGGGCATCTGCTACGGCAGGTCATTAACACCATTGAAAAAGATGTCGACTTTAACTCCTCCAGCGATCGCCACCTGTTCAACGACATCTATGAAAAGATCCTCGCCGATCTGCAGTCAGCCGGCAATGCGGGCGAGTACTATACTCCCCGTGCCGTTACTCAGTTCATGGTGGATATCATCAACCCGCAGCTTGGCGAAAAGATTCTTGACCCGGCTTGCGGCACCGGCGGTTTTCTCACCTGTGCCATTGAACATCTGGAGCAGCAGGTACGAACACGCCCCGACAAAGAAACCCTGCAGGCCAGTATCAACGGCGTGGAGAAAAAACCCATGCCGCACATGCTGGCCATGACAAACATGATGCTGCACGGCATTGACGTGCCCACCAACATCCGTCATGACAACACCCTCAGCCG
This sequence comes from uncultured Desulfobulbaceae bacterium, assembly GCA_903891045.1. Lineage (GTDB taxonomy): Bacteria > Desulfobacterota > Desulfobulbia > Desulfobulbales > Desulfocapsaceae > UBA2270. The sequence continues at coordinate 3,313 of CAITDH010000250.1, forward strand.
CCCGCTCAAGGATTATAGCCCCAAGGAGCGAGTGGATATAGTCATCACCAACCCGCCTTTTGGTGGTATGGAAGAGGACGGCATTGAGAATAATTTCCCACGGAAATACCAGACCCGCGAAACAGCCGACCTCTTCATGGCGCTGATCATGCATCTCTTGAAGTTCGACACCGGCCGTGCCGCCGTGGTCTTGCCCGACGGCTTCCTGTTTGGTGAAGGCACCAAAACCAACCTGAAACGCGAATTGCTGGAAGAGTTCAACCTCCACACCATTGTCCGCCTGCCCAAGGGCGTGTTCAGCCCCTACACCAGCATCAATACCAATATCCTGTTCTTTGAAAAGGGCGGCCCCACCAAGGATGTCTGGTTCTTCGAGCACCCCTACCCGGAGGGCTACAAGTCCTATTCGCGCCGGAATCCCCTGACCATCCAGGAGTTCGATCTTGAAAAAGCCTGGTGGGGAGGCGCAGAAAGAAAAGGGCGCAAGACCACGGAACATGCCTGGAAGGTCTCGGCCCAGGAGCTTGCGGCCCGTAATTACAACCTGGACTGCAAGAACCCCCATGAAGTTGAAGTAAACCACCGTGATCCGGACGAGCTGATGCAGGAGTATCTGGAAATAGCTCGTCAGCTCGAAATGGCGCAGAACGCGTTGAAGGCTGAGTTGATGGCGGCGCTGGGGGGTGCTCAATGAATGGTGAGACCTTGGTCACCCTCAACGAAGGAAAAACTCTGGACTTCAAGCGGGACCTGTCATCCCCCAAAGGGCTGCTGAAGACCCTTGTCGCCTTTGCCAATACAGCAGGAGGTAAGCTGGTAATCGGGGTGGAAGACAAAACTCGACAGGTGATCGGTGTTGACTTTCCGCTCGACGATGAGGAGCGGCTATGCAACCTGATTGCCGATTCTATCAGCCCCCGCCTGGTTCCCAATATTGAAATGACCACGGTGGACAATAAAACTCTGCTGATTGCCGAAGTCTTTCCAAGTAACTCCCGGCCCCATTATCTCCGTTCTGAAGGTCCGGAAAACGGAGTCTATGTCCGGCTCGGTTCCACCAATCGGCAGGCAGACCGCGAACTGATTGGTGAACTGCGACGTTCTGCCGAGGGCGTTTCGTTCGACGAAATGCCCCTGCCGGAACTCTCAAGAGACGATTTAGACCTCAAGGCCGCCCACAGAGCATTTGCAGGAAAGCGCGAACTTGACGAACAAGAGTTAATCACCCTCAAGTTGCTCCGGAGTGAACAGGGGCGACTGGCTCCCACCAAGGGGGCGATGATCCTGTTCGGTAGGGAGCGCACCTTTCATTTTCCCGACGCTTGGGTGCAGTGCGGGCGTTTCATCGGCCACGACAAGACAGACATCTTCGATCACATCGAACTGGACGAACCGCTGCCCCAAGCAGTTGAAAGCATCATGTTGTTTCTGAAAAAACACGCCATGCGCGGGGCCGATTTTTCCGAAATTCAGCGCAAGGATGTCTGGAGCATTCCCCTTTCGGTTTTGCGCGAAGTGGTCATTAATGCCCTGGTCCATACCGATTACTCCCAGCGCGGCGCCCCGATCCGCATCGCTTTCTTCGACGACCGCATCGAGGTCGAAAATCCCGGCATCCTGTTACCAGGGATGACCATTGAGGATATGAAGAGTGGAGTTTCCAAAATCCGCAATCCCGTCATTGCCCGCGTCTTTCGTGAATTGAAACTGATTGAACAATGGGGCAGCGGCGTGCGCAACATCCTGTACCAAAGCCGGGAAATGGGCCTGCCGGAACCGTTGGTTCAGGAAATCGGTATGCGGCTACGCTTCACCGTCTTTCTATCCAGGCCGATTGTTCTTGATAAACAGCAAGTCGGATCACGGTCAGGACACCAAACCGGGTTGGCAGATGGGTTGGCAGATGGGTTGGCAGAAAGCCAGCGCCAGATCCTGTTCCTGATCGCCGAAAACCCTCACATCTCGAAACGGGAATTGGCTGAGCAGATCGGCATCAGCACCACCGCTATCGATAAGAATATCAAGACATTAAAAAACAGAGGGGTTCTGCGGCGGGTGGGGCCGGATAAAGGCGGCTGCTGGGAAATAGTGGATGGCAGCCATGAATAAAGGAACCGTAGAGCTGCTGGAGAAACACTTCGACATCGCCTTTGCCGCTCCGGACGGCATCAAAAAAATGCGGGAGTTGATCCTGACCTTGGCCATGCAGGGCAAGCTGGTGGAGCAAGACCCACAAGATCAACCGGCCAGCGAGCTGCTGAAGGAGATCGAGGCGGAGAAGCGGCGGCTGGTAAAGGAAGGAAAGATTAAAACTCCCAAGCCACTGCCGGAGATTAAACCGGAGGAAGTGACGTATCAACTGCCGGACGGATGGGAGTGGGTGAGGTTGGGAGAAATAGGCTTCTGGAAGTCAGGTACGACGCCCAGCCGTACAAATAGCGCCTATTATGGTGGGACTATTCCTTGGGTGAAATCTGGTGAAGTTAAACAAGGTCGTATCTCTTCAACAGAGGAGATGATCACCGAGAAGGCATTGAGTGAATGTTCATTGAATATAAATCCAGTCGGAGCAGTTCTGATTGCGATGTATGGCGCCAATATCGGCGAGGTGGGTATTCTTGAAATAGAGGCAACCACAAATCAGGCTGTTTGTGCATGTACGACATATTCATTAATTGACAAAACTTTCTTATTAAATCTTCTTATATCGATAAAGCCAAACTTTGTAGGACAAGGTGCAGGAGCTGCTCAACCGAATATTTCAAGAGAAAAAATCATCAACACCATTATTCCGCTTCCTCCCCTTGCCGAACAACAGCGCATCGTCGCAAGAATCGACCAGCTCATGGCCCGCTGTGACGAGTTGGAAAATCTGCGCGCCGAGCGCGTGCAGAAACGGCTCGCCGTCCACACCGCCGCCCTCAATCGCCTGCTGGTTGCCCAGGAGCGCGACAGCTTTGCCGATGCCTGGCAGTTCATCACCCGCCATTTCGGCCAACTCTACTCGGTCAAGGAAAACGTCGCCGAACTGCGCAAGACCATCCTCCAGCTCGCCGTCATGGGCAAACTCGTCCCCCAAGACCCCAACGACCCACCCGCCAGCGCACTGCTCAAGGAGATTGAGACGGAGAAGCGGCGATTGGTAAAGGAAGGAAAGATCAAAAAGGCCAACCCCCTGCAGGAGATCAAGGCGGAGGAAATGCCGTATCAACTGCCTGATGGGTGGGAGTGGTGTTATCTTCAGGATGTTTTTGCGTTAGTTACTGACGGTGACCATCAAGCACCTCCAAAATCCGAAGCGGGCATTCCGTTTTTAGTCATTGGAAACCTAAACAAAGGGAGTGTCTCAATGGATAGATGTCGGTTCGTTCCTGATACCTATTACGATTCATTGGACTGGGGAAGAAAACCTACAAATAGTGATCTCCTTTATACAGTAACAGGTTCTTATGGCATTCCGATTCGTGTCGACGCTGACCAAGCTTTTTGCGTGCAGCGCCACGTTGCAATACTTAAGTCTTCAAAATCATCGCCAGTAGATTACATTGCCAGGTTATTGAGTTCTAAAGTTGCTTTTCAGTATGCGACATCTATCGCTACTGGTATAGCTCAGAAAACCGTACCACTTACTGGCCTAAGGAAAATGCCGATTGTTCTTCCCCCTCTCCCCGAACAACAGCGCATCGTCGCCAAAATCGACCATCTCATGGCTCTCTGCGATCAACTGGAACAACAGATCGACGCCGCCACCACCAAACAGTCCGCTCTGCTCAATGCCGTCATGGCTCAGTTGTAAGGAAAGACCATGCGTCTAAAATCGGTTTTCATCGGCCACTACAAAAATCTCAAAGACTTCAGCCTGAGTTTCGATGGCGACAGCTTTATTGATGTCTTTGTCGGCAAGAATGGTACCGGCAAGTCCAATCTTTTCGAAGCTCTCATTGAAATATTCCGTCACCTCTACGAGT
>CAITDH010000251.1 GCA_903891045.1 uncultured Desulfobulbaceae bacterium
TGCATGTTTTGATTACAGTATATTGCTTCCTTTTTTTTCGGATGTATCCTCAGTAATTAATATCGCCGAGGTTTTATGGAAGGCATACGAGATATTCATTGAGCCAAAAATATCCAATCGAGACGAAGAAGAGGGGATTGGTATTTATGCTGCATTACGTAAGCCGGACGGAACTGTATATGAATTTAAAGTGGGTAATGGCGAATATTCTGATAAAATAATTTTTATTGGTGATTTTACGAAAAAGGTAATTGAATACCATAAGGCAGATGGTGATGAAAAATTCTATACCCAATCGGAAACTGAAGTAACGCAGTCAGGTATATGGATTCAAAGAAAATGAATAATTAATCTTGTGGGGTAAGGACGTAAGTAATCGAGATCACGGATATAAGTGACCAAGGGAACGAGAGACACGCAGTGACGGTCCCGAATTCTTTAATCCACCTCACTTATGAGACTATAGGTGCCTTGACGTTCTGCCATACCATCGAAGCTGATATCCCAAAAAGAGGCACCATCTCTGCATAGGTTAAACCCAGCTCGATTACAAACAATGCATTTTGTGCCTAGTGAACCATGCAACTCGGTCAGAAGCACTGTAACGACTATCAACCATATAATCATCAACATGACTGAAGCAATCGGATCGTTTCCATTCGGACGCCCAGTCCTTAAAGTGTGCCAGAAAGACCGGACACAAAAAAAGGTTTTCGTGCTCGGGGTTTATGCGAGCGCGGTTCATGCCCAATGGGTCGACAAAAAGGATGCGCTACTCATCAGAGCGGTGGCCGTCGACTCCGAACCTGAGATATTCTGGCGCGGGGATGGCGCAGAAAAGATCATCAAAGGAATAGAGCTGCCGCCTGGAGCTGGTCGTTTGCTGCCTCCTTCGGAAAAACTAAACGGGCCCTCTGGGCTTGCGCTGGACAGTGAGTTCCTCGATCCACTCGCGTTGATACGCAAGGATGTTTGGCTTTGCGATCTCGTTCCTTACAGTTGCAGAAATCCCGCTCAGGATCAGGCACTCAGGAACAAATACAAGCCATTGGAGAAGCCATTCTCGCTGCCGGATTACAGTCAATGGAAAGAAGTCCCGAAAGTGCTGGCCGATGACGACAGGATCCACGAAATTCTCGACGAATTCCGCTCAGCATCTCCCGAAATCATCATCACCCTTGGAGACCAGCCCCTGAAATGGTTCGTCCGGAAGGTTTCGAACGATAGACGGTGTAAACTTGCCGATTACGGTGAAACCGATGAAACATACGGAAGGCTGCATGACATTGAGATCGAAGGCAGAAAACTCCTTCTTCTCCCGTTGGTCCATCCCCGGCAGGCCGCTAAACTTGGGCGATATTCTCCAGTGTGGTTCAACCGTCATGACGAATGGAAAAAGACAACCGCCTTATCTATCAAGTCAATGTTTCAGGATCTTCAGGGGCAGTATGAGTTTTCATGGCCGGAGCAATAAGTTAGACTATGATATAACGTGCTGAACGGCCAGAATGGCTTAAATCTGAGGCAGCACCTCATCATCATCAAGGGCCAGGATCTTACGGCTCAGATTCTGCACATTGCACGGGATGGGGCGCGCTTGGTCGTGACATATAAAAACGGGAAATCCTACAGATATCTCGGGACCAACTTAGAGTGGCTTTCAAGTCCGGTTCATGTACCTGTTTTGCATAGTCGGGTGCTCGTTGCCGGGGATTTGCTCTCCGAGGTCGTGGAGGTATTGCGTTTCGACAAATGGGTGAAAGTCTTTCAGAAGAATGGAGGGAGCCGTTGCTGTCGGTTTTCAGAGTTTTCTGTACAGCCGATGAACCTGTCCAATGGGCGCAATCCCGATGTGCTCGCCTATTTTCGTGAACTTGCAGAAACTGATACTCTGAGGACGAGTGACGACAAGTCGCTGATGGCGATGAAATATCGTCATATGAACACCTTGTCGGGCAGTAGTATTCTCTCCGGCTTTCTGAATGCCAGCATTCCGGAAACAGCAATAGATGCTGTGCCGGACCTCATTTTCCCGTTCGGATGCAATATGAGCCAGAAAATGGCCATAAAGCAGGCAATTCAGAATCCAGTATCCATAGTTCAGGGCCCGCCTGGCACCGGCAAGACACAAACCATCCTGAACCTGATCGCCAATATGCTGCTTCTTGACAAGCAGGTGGCCGTGGTTTCCAACAACAATTCGGCTACGGCCAATGTGCTGGAAAAGCTTCAGAAATATGAGCTGGATTTTGTAGCGGCATTTCTCGGAAGCAACCAGAACAAAGAGACGTTCATTCAGGGGCAGACATCCGAAACGCTCGCGCTTTCTATACTTGAGCCGAAAGAGGAGGAGGCGGTACTTAAGGAGATTTTGTCCCTGAATAACGAGCTTGATGATGCATTTGTAAAGAAGAACGAACTGGCCGCACTCATTCAGGAGATCGATGCGTTGCGGCTTGAAATGGATCACTTTGCTCAGTATGAGGAGGAGACGAAAGGTCGTGATCTGAATATGGATGCGCGACCATTTCGCCCCAAGTCAACAGCCAGGAAATTGTTGAAGGTCTGGCAGGCTTGTGAGGAGAAGGCGGCTTTAAATAATAAATCGGGCGTATCCAAGCCTTCAGGTTATCTCGGAGGTATTCTGGAGCATATCGCTCTTCTGTTCCTGTTTGGCATGGCAGGCAGAGCACTGTTCGGGCTCAACATTTGGGATCGAATTCTCAGGCTACAAAAGGCTTATTACCTGCGTAAGATCGCTGATATGGAAGTCCGGCGTAAAGCGCTTGAAGACACCCTTGCTGGCTTCCGTTTCGACCAGCGGCTGGAGCGGCTGACTTCGCTGTCGTTAGAGTTGCTGAGGCATCGTCTTGCTGGGCACTACAATAACCGCGAGCGGAAAAGGTTTACTATCGATGATCTCTGGCGGCGCCCGGAAGATTTCCTCAATGAGTATCCGGTTATTCTTAGCACAACCTTTTCTGTCATTACATCGCTCAAGTCAGGTTATGTCTTCGATTGTGTCATTGTGGATGAAGCCAGTCAGGTCGACTTGCTCAGCGGTGCTCTTGCGATGGCGTGTGCAAAAAAGCTTGTTATTGTCGGGGATCCCATGCAGTTACCCAATGTCTTGACTGATCAGGATCAAAAGAGAGTCCAGGAGATCGCTGTACAGTACTATCTTCCGGACCATGTGAGGTATGATTGGCACAACATGCTTTCTGCCGTGCGCATGGCTTTTCCTGACTTGCCCGAAACGTTGCTGCGAGAGCATTATCGGTGCCATCCGAAGATCATTCAGTTTTGCAACCAAAAGTTCTATGGAGGCGAACTCCTTGTCATGACACCTGACCATGGGGAACCTGACGTGCTTCGTGCGTATACGACTGTGGCGGGACATCATGCTCGCGGTACATTCAATCAACGCCAGATCGATGAAATTACACAGACGGTATTGCCTGAGCTGGGTGAGGTCAATCCGGCCGACATCGGTATTGTTTCGCCCTACAGGGTACAGGCGACCCGGATACGATCATCTGTAGGTTCTAAGGAGATTCTAGTTGACACGGTGCACAAGTATCAGGGACGGGAAAAGCGGGTTATCATCATTACGACTGTAGCGAATGAAGCCAATGAATTTGTCGATAACCCGAATCTGTTGAACGTAGCCGTATCCCGTGCACAGGAAAAGCTCCGGCTGGTTGTTTCCAAAGAGATGGCGGAAGGCAATGGTAATGTGGCGGATCTTATCCGTTACATCCGCTACAACAATTGCGACGTGGTGCCCAGCGTTGTTCGCTCTGTCTTTGACCTCCTCTATCGTGACTACGCAGCTGTGCGAAAGCAGGTATTGAAAAAGCGGAAAAGGATTTCGCAATATGATTCCGAGAACCTTGCAAACGGCGAAATAGAGGCGGTGCTGCAGGAGAGGGCTTATCAGGGGTTAGGATTTGTCTTTCAGTTTCCTTTGTCGATGCTCATTCGGGACACGGCGAATCTGACTCCTGAAGAGGATGCCTATGCTAAACATCCCTGGAGTCATACCGATTTTGTGATCTATCGCAAAATCGATAAAAGCCCGGTGCTTGTCATTGAGGTTGATGGATACGCATTCCATCGTAAAGGGACTCGCCAAGCTGAACGTGATGTTCTGAAAGACGCTGTTTTGGCCAAATGCGGACTGCCGTTGCTGCGCCTGTCAACAGTTGGTAGTAACGAGCGGAAAAGGATCATGAATAAGCTGGATAAAGCTGTTGTTTAGGTCAGCATGGGGCCGAGTTTTGGATGTTCCTCAGTTCATAGGGCAATTAAGCAATAATGGGTGGGATTGGTTTCTGAATCGATAAGCAGCCGCTTTCTGAGACAGTGGCGAAGGGGACAGAAAGGCGCCTATTGTTAGGCTTTGCTGTGTTGTAAAGGCGGGCATATGTATTTATGCCTCTTACTCATAAAATTAGGCTGTTAGTAAGACTATGTCGCAAGCTGACAAACAGTTATTGGCTGCACTGACAAGTTTCAGTAATGAGCAGATCAAGCAAGCCGGGCAGAGATATACCCCCGGGATCGACCCTCAAGCGCCGAATCTCAGGATAGAATCTCTTTTCACTGCGATTGAGAACGTCGCCTGTGGAGCGCGAGCTCTTGCGAGATTTCAGTCGATCCTGACTACGTTTTCCGAGGCGTGGGACCGCACCAAGCACTGCAGCCAGCGGCGCGACGCACTTCAGATGCTAGCGGATGATGCCCGTGCCTTTTTATTGCCGATGATGAGCCGCCTTCGTGCGGGCAACGCAGGTGCAGGTCAAGACTGGTTGGACCGACTTTCTGATATTGAATCCGAGTTATTGGTGGATATGGAGCACTGGCGTGCGGAGGAGGCCAAGCTGGCGCTGGCCGATGGAGACAGCGGTTACTCCTCTGCGCATAACACTGTCCGTAGCAACATGAACGCCATCGGTCGATGTTTGTCCATTGTGCGTGAAGAGACGGAGTTTATTCAGAGCCCGGCATTCAAAGTCCTGTTTGATCCGCAACTCCTAGTACGTGGTGAGTGGGGCACGGGGAAGACACACCTGCTTTGCGATTTCACGCAAGATCGAGTCGATCGCGGGAACGCCACTATTCTTGTTTTGGCCAAGAATTTTCAAGGCAGTGTTGTTGCAGAAATCTGTTCCCAGATTGATCCGGGTCGCACGGTAGTTGAGGTATTTAATCGACTAGAAGCATTGGCCAACGAGACAGCAGAGCGCGCTGTAGTTATTCTCGAAGGTGTAAACGAAGGTCGTCGTATTGAATGGCGAGAAGCAGTTGCCAGCATCCAAGAGCTTGTTGCTGATCGCCCGAACATTGGTTTGATCGTCACATGCCGTACACCGTTTGAGACCATCGCCATTAAGCAGAATGACTTAGAGAAATTGCATAGGGTCACGCACCTTGGATTTGACGATCAGGAATTCGACGCTCAGGCAGCCTTTTTCCAATACTACAACCTGCCATTGCCCGAAGTGCCACTATTAGACAGAGAATTCTCACGGCCGCTCACTCTGAAGCTGATTTGTCAATCGCTCCAAAACCTTACAGGTGAGAAGTTGGCACAGGGGTTTGCGGGTATCTCCTCGGGTCAAAAGGGAATGACTTATGTCCTCGAGTCATTCGTCAAGCGCATTGGTGAACCGATTGTCCGCCAATATGGTCTGGGGGTTAAGGGGTGCTGGATACTTCTGAAGGGAAACGATCGAATCGTTGATAATCGGCGCGCTGGCTTTGCGCCGTGCATGGCGGCGAATCTGCGCGGCTATGTTCGTCAATCGGAGGCCGATCACATCATCGCCGCTCACTACCCGGCATTGAGACCTGCACAGCGCCGCCAGCTCATCGAAGAACTACGGGCGAACGGGCTTATCGAAGAGGACGCCATCTGGTACTCGACAAAATCCGGATTCAAGTCCCGAATCGTTTTCCGGCTTCCCTATCAACGATTCAGCGACCACTTGATTGCGCGGCACATGCTGAAGACGCATCTCGATGTTTCTTCGGCTGCAACGATCAAGCAAAGTTTCAAGGGAAAATCGCCGCTCGCGCGGATCTTCCGGATCTCAAATAGATATTATCAAGAGTACGCGGAGCCTGGCTTTGCGCAAGCGCTGATAACTGAATTTCCTGAGCGTGTGAGAAAGCGACTTCCACCCAAGCAGTGTGAGTTGTTCTTCGTATTGCCTAAACAGGCCCGGAACTTGAACGCATACTTTGATCCGTTCATTGAGGGGATGTTTTGGCGCGACCCTGCAGCGTTCACTGAGGGGACGCATGTCATCATCAATCAATATCTGAACTCCGGTTCCCGGGCGTGGGAGCAAATGGTTGACGCGTTGGCAGCCATCTCGACCAAGCCTAAGCACCCGTACCATGCTCGGCGTCTCTATGATTTCCTGGCGCGTTACCAAATGCCCGACCGCGATCTTCAGTGGTCAGAATACCTTCGGCGACGGTACGCGTCACCTACCATTCACCGGCTACTGACTTGGGCGGGGAAGCTCAATACGTCGAACATGAATCAAGACTCTGCGACCGAGCTTGTTGTTCTGTTCTCCCTGGTTCTTACAACGGTCGTTCGAAGTGACCGCGACCTGGCAACAAAGGCGCTTGTGTTGATCGGCGAAAGGTTTCCTGGAGTGCTTTTCACCCACGTCGTTACTAGCCTTAGATTCAATGATCCTTATTTGCCTGAACGCATGTTGGCAGCCGCGTACGGAACGACCTTGTCCCTAGTTGACTCGGAGGATGCCCTGACATTTCGACCTTTACTCGGTGACCTTGCGAAAACTCTGTATCGAAAGATGTTTGGACCCGGTGCGAGTAACGCAACCCATCATACCCTGATGCGAGACTACGCGCTCGGCATTATCGAGATCGCCCAGCGCGCGAGTTGTATCGCGCTAACTAAAACCGCTAGCCGGAATCTTTCTGCGCCGTTTTCGAACACGCCCTCGACATTTGCGAGTGACGGTACGTCTGATCCAACCGTGAAAGAAGCCATTGGCGATGCGATTCGAATGGATTTCGGCAACTACACGATCGGAAGATTGATCCCCGATCGAGCTAACTACGATAACGAGAAGCTAGATTACATTCAGGTCCGTGCGAAGATAGAACGACGCATTTTCGACCTGGTGTACCGGGCAGATAGGTTCAAAGGTGCCGATAGAGAGATCGGCAATACGTCGTGGAATGCAAGCGACCCGGAGAAAGTGGATCGGTATGGGAAGAAGTACTCGTGGATCGCCTACTTCGAGATATGGGGCGAGCGCGTTGCTACAAGAAAGCTTCCGGATTGGCGCCTCGGAAAGAGAACCTCAGATTGTGGAGTTGATCCAAGTTTTCCGAAACGCCCACCTGACTGGACGCCACCTATTCCGGACCTTCTTGGTGACTTAGGCGTTGCCACCGAAGCTTGGGTCAAGGGTGGTTATATACCGAACTGGTCACCGTTGCTCGGAGTTCCTGAGATCAACGGAAATAAAGGTGAGTGGGTGCTCTTGGAAGGTTTTATCCGTGGAACTGACGAGAGTCACGATCGAGAGCTCTTTGCCTTCTTGCGAGGAGTGTTCATCGCACGTAAAGATGTCCGCAGTACTAGAATGAAATTCTTTGCGATGGAGTACCCGGTGAATAGTATGATTCCTGATGGAACAAATGAATACTATCTCTATGCGAGGGAGGCCGGACGCCGTAAGAACTATGCGCAGCATCTCTGGCAGCGAAACGGCCGGTATCGTCGACAAATCGAGGAGGCGTTCGATCAATATGTGCGCGTGTATCCCGAAGAGAAGACTCAACCTGCCACCGTAAAAATCAGATCGATATCTGGCGAAGGAATGGAGACGAGCAACTCATTGACCGAATTATTCGGACCGATCCAGAAAATGCGCCATGTCACCGGTATTCGCATCGAACTTCCTTGCATTGCATTTGGCTGGGAGTCTTACCATTCTTCCCAGAACGATTTCTCTGGCTTTCATCTCCCTGCGCCCAGTTTGATTCAGCGCCTTGGACTAGCCAGCAAGAATCGCGAGATCGATTTCTACGATTCGATGGGCAAACCCGGGACTCTTTATCGAGAGGCAGGGGATGGGTGGAAAGGAGATCGGCACAGCCTCCTGTACGTTCGTGCAGATCTTCTTCGGCGTTACCTGATAGATACGGGCCAAGTTCTGGTTTGGTGCAATTGGGGAGAGCGGGACTGGCTGAATAAGATGGACGGGCATGACGTGATATGTGACCCTGCCAGGCAGCGGATCTACCAAGCTCACGACCACATACATCGCTCGTTTTTTCAATGGTCTGCTAAGGACTTGAAGATCGTCTAAACGGCTAAGCGTCTTTTTTATTGGAGCATCAAGCACTCAGGGATTGAGGTCGAGTGGAGTTGTAAGAAACGCTCGTTTATTGAGACAGATCGGATGGGGGCAGAAATGCCTCTTTTTCTGGTACGGATTGTCTTGTAACTGCGTGTTATATATCTATAACCCAGCTATCCGTAAATATGAGCGCTTTTTAAAAATGCCCGATGCAGTAACAACAAAAGGTCGGCTCATTGGCTATGCGCGGGTCTCAACCACTGTCTAGGAA
>CAITDH010000252.1 GCA_903891045.1 uncultured Desulfobulbaceae bacterium
CCACTTTTTACAAAAGTTTCATCCTTCGTTGTCCCTGATTACAGGGATGGGGGTTAGAATGAATATTGGGTTAATTTCAGCCAAGAGATACTTAAGAAGTTTTTCGATGCCAAGCGCAAACAAAAGCGCACCTTGAATGGCTTCCTCGGGTGTCATCGAAGCCTTGATCTGGGGCGACGAAAGTCTGATCAGCTTTTGGGCATCTGCTAAGTAGTCACTGATCAACATAAACGATTTCCTCGGCAAGTATAGATGCATAAACATTGATTATCAGGTCAATTTGACTTGATAAATTAATGATCGTTAATAAAACGGGCATGATGCCCTTGTCCTGTAATAATTACTTATTTCGATGGCACCTAAAAAATGAGTTCATCAAAGGTGACGATCGAGGGAAATTCATGGGAGTAGCGCACCGGCAGGCGTGAGCTGGGCCGGGCCACAAAGATGAGGAAGCCCATCTCGTATTCCCTGGCCGAGCGCAGGACCTTGGCGGTGTCATCGGCGAGCAGGGTTCGTTTCCGGTCATAGTGCAGGATTCCTTCCAGTCTGTCCCAGAAAGCCGGATGTTCCTTGGCCTCTCCTACTTCTTCCGCGCAGACAATCCGGTCAAACCATTGTCCGAGCGCGGTCTTGCGCATCTTGATCTCCAGAGTCTTGGAGTGGGCATTGGTGACGAGATGGACCTTCTTGCCGATCTTGCGGACGAATTGTAGGAAGTCCAGAACGAAGGGGTGCACCTGGATCAGGTGATCCACCTTGCACTTCAGTTCCGGGATATCGAGTCCAAGTTGTTCCGACCAGTAGTCAAGATCCGTCCATTGCAGGGTGCTTTCAACCGATTGATACCGTTTCAGCAGTTCCTTCCTGGCCTGTTCAGGGGTCATACGGTTCTGTTCCGCAAAGATTCTGGGGACATATTCTTCCCAGAAAAAATCATCAAAATATTTGTCGAGGAGGGTGCCATCCATATCAAGAAGGATGGTGTCGATTGCGGACCAGGAAAAATCAGGGTGGATCTGGATGGTGGTTGGCATTATGATTGCTCCAGGGGGGTAGGTACAAGTTGCCGCAGATCGGCCAGGGTTTTGTGGATGGTGGCAAACAGGTCGTCCGGAGAGGTGAACTTGGCCGGCACCACAAGCCTGCCGTCAGGCGTAAGCACGGGCACAAAGGACGGTGCGGAAGCAACCGCCGGGCAGAGGCGTTTCAGTGGCGCGTGAGTCCGGGCCGGAGTCATCGGTTGGATTCGCTTACCCGGTGAAGATGCCGCCTGTGGCCCTGTTGGTTTGCCTTGATGGTTCTTGGTCTGCAGGTATTGCAGCAGCAAGACCGGGTCAATGGGGGTGGTCTTGAGAAAGGAGAAGACCAGGGTGTCTCGCCCCTTTTCCAGTTTACTGATCTGCAGGGCGATCAATTCTTTTTTCAGGCTGACTACCTGCAGGAGATTGATGGTCTCAGCAGGCAAGGTGCCATAGCGGTCAACCAGTTCGTCCTGGAGATCGGCGTGCTGGGCCTCGTCGGCTGTGGTCAGGGAAGAGATCCTCCGGTAGGCGATATAGCGCTGACTGACATCCGAGATGTACGATTCGGGGATGTAGGCCGAGATCTGGAGGTTGATCTCAGGGTCGAGTTCTTCTGCAATCTCTGTACTCAGGGTGCCGGCGCATGCAGCCTTGGTCTTAAGGTCGGCCACAGTTTTTTGCAGCAGGTCGAGGTAGAGTTCATAGCCAATAGCGGCGATATGACCGCTCTGGGAGACACCGAGCAGGTTGCCGCCACCTCGGATCTGCAGGTCGCTCATGGCCAGCTTGAAGCCGCCGCCCAGCTCATTGCAGTCCATGAGGGCCTGCAGACGATCCTTGGAATCGCGACTGAGACCATCCAGGGATGGAACGAGCAGATAGGCATAGGACTGGGTGCTGGATCTGCCGACCCGGCCGCGCAACTGGTAGATCTCGGCCAGCCCCAGGGTGTCGGCCCGGTTGATGATAATGGTGTTGGCAGACGGGATGTCAAGGCCCGATTCGATGATGGTGGTGCAGATCAGGACATCGATCTGCTTACCCACAAAGGCGACCATGATCGCTTCCAGATCCTTGCCGGCCATCTGGCCGTGCGCCACGGCAATCCGGGCCTCGGGCACCAGGATCTGGACGGTGGCGGCCATGCGGTGGATCGATTTCACCCGGTTATGGACGAAAAAGACCTGACCCTGGCGGCGCATTTCCTTGCTCACCGCCTCTTTAATGACCAGATCGTCGTAGCGGGCGACAAAGGTCTTGACCGGTCGCCGATGTTCCGGCGGACTGGAGATGACCGAGAGATCGCGGATGCCCAGCAGTGACATCTCAAGGGTTCGGGGAATGGGGGTGGCGGTGAGGGTGAGGATATCCACCTCCGCCTTGATCTGTTTGATTTTCTCTTTATGGCTGACCCCGAAACGATGTTCCTCGTCAACGATGAGCAGGCCCAGGTTGTTATAGACCACATCCTTTGAGAGCAGGCGATGGGTGCCGATGATGATATCAATCTTGGCCGCAGCCAGATCCTTGATGATCCGCCGCTGGTCACTGCTGCTGCGAAAGCGGTTGATGCAGTCAACGGTCACGGGAAAACCCGCCATCCGCTCTTTGAAGGTCTTGGCATGCTGTTCTGCAAGCACTGTCGTCGGCACCAGAATGGCCACCTGGAACCCGTCTTCCACCACCTTGAAGGCGGCGCGCACTGCTATCTCGGTCTTGCCGTAGCCGACGTCGCCACAAATTAGCCGGTCCATGGGCTGGTCCGAGGTCAGGTCATCAATGGTCTCGGTGATGGCCTTGTCCTGGCCAGCGGTTTCGTCATAGGGGAAGGACTCTTCGAGTTCGTGATACATCTCCCCTGGCGGGGTAAAACGTCTTCCCTGGCGCATTTCCCGCCGGGCGTAGATGTTCAGGAGCTCCTGGGCAATCTTCCACACCTCTTCCTTGACCCTTGCCTTGGCGCTTTGCCAGGACTGGGTGCCCAGTTTATCTATCTTGGGTTCACGATCAGAAAGGCCTTCATAGCGGCTGATCAGGTTGAGTCGGTCCACTGGCAGATAGAGCTTGTCGCCTCCTTTATACTCAATGAGCATGAAGTCGTTTTTAATCCCCTGGATCTCGATGGTGATCAGGCCATGGTAGATGCCGATACCATGGTCACGGTGCACCACCACATCCAGGTCGCGGAGTTCTGTAAAACGAACGGAGTCGCCCTTTTGCTGGCGCAAACTTTTTTTGCTGCCCAGGCGCATCTCGCCAAAGAGCTCACTCTCTGAGAGAAAATGAATTTTCTGTTCCCCCAGAGAGAATCCTTCACTTAAAGGATGATCGCAGAGCAACAGGGAACGCGTGGGATGCTCGGTTGCAAGATGGAGAGGATCCAGCGGGGCTTGCACAAAAATAATGGTATGCTGATGTTTTTCCAGGAGCTCGGCCAGGGTCCTGGCGTGACGACTTGACCGACAGCAGAGAATGATCTGATCGCCCTGTACCTGCCAGGCATGAATCTGGTCGTTCAGGGGGGTCAGGAGTCCCCGCTTCTTCCGTTGGACCTCGATGTCCTGTTTGAGCAGTTGATGATTTGTGGTGGTAAAGGCCACAAGTTTTTCTTCGCTGCTGCTGAAGTCGGAGCAGAACAGTTGAGGAAACTGGCTTATCTCCAGTTCCAGTTGTTCCGGCTCCAGAAAAAGTTGGGTCGGCAGTAAGGCAGGGATCTGTTTTTCTTGGGCCACGGCGAAGTTTGCCACAATCCGTTCGTGGACGATGTTTGCGGTCTTGCGGTTGGCCTCGGGATCCATGGAGATGATCCGGGTGTCAGGAGGAAGATATGCGAGGACAGTTGCGGGAGAGTGGTGAATATCCTGGTAAAAAAGAGGCAGAAAAAATTCTATCCCGGCAAACCGGTGTTGGTGTTCTATCTGTTCAGCAAGTTGCGCCGTCTGGTCGCTATCCCATTGCTGGTTGACCGCTGTCTCGGCCAGGAGTTGCTGAAGGTTGATGCTGGAATCAGCAGGAGGAAAGAGAATATCGCTTACCGGCAGCAGAACAGCCTCTTGCAAATCCTGTTGCGAGCGTTGGGTGATGGGGTCAAAGGCGCGCAGGGATTCCACCGTATCTCCAAAAAAATCGAGACGGATGGGGCCATCTTGGAGCGTTTTACTGGTTACCCTTTCTCCATCCACGACAAAAGGGGGTGGATAGATGTCGATGATACCGCCGCGTACGGAAAAATCTCCCACTGTCTGCACCAGAGACACCTGCTCATATCCCGAGTGGATCAGGGTGGTGATCAGCTCGTCCTGGGCGACCTCTTCGCCGGCCATGATAAGTTCCGCAGAGCTTGCCAGCAGTTTTTTCGGCATGATCCGCCGCATCAAGGCCTCGACCGAGACAATCAGGATAAAAGGGGCATCTGCTTCTTGTAACTGATACAGGGTGGAGATGCGGGCGGCGGTGGTGATGCGATCAGGAGAGAGTGGGGTGAAGGGAGGGATATCATAGCCCGGATAGGTGAGAATCCGGACGTTGCTGAACAGCCTCAGATCGTCTTCAAGGATGGCAACCTGATGTTCATCCGGGACGATACAGCAGCAATTTCCGGTGGTGGCAAGCATGCTGACCAGCAAGGCCGGACTGCTGCCACGCAAGCCGGTAACGGTGAGTTGGGTATTGGGCTGGGCTGCTTGTTTCAGGTGGTCTGCAAGCTGGATTGACATCTTGTGAAGGAATAAAAAAAGAGCCGGCTGCACAAGTGCAGCCGGCAAAAGAAAAATGAATGATGGGGCGAGTGAAGACTCGAGTTAGAAGCCACCACCAATGGAGAAGTCCCAAACGGATTGGTTTTCATTCAATTGAGGATCCAGATTATATCCCCAGACCAGGCGCAATGGCCCCATTGGTGAGATCCAGCGCACCTCAAGACCGGTGGCCTTTTTGTAGTCTGAAACAGTCCAATCCACATCTTCGGCCATGTTCTTGCCTACGTCAAAGAATAGGACACCATTGAGTCCGGCCTCTTTCATGAGCGGGAAGATGTATTCAAGATTGCCGTACCACATCTTGTTGCCGCCGATGCGGACACCATTTTGATCTATGGGGCTGACCTTGCCATATTGAAAACCGCGAATCGAATTCATGCCACCCAGATAAAAGCGCTCATAGACGGGAAGTTTATTGGTCTCATTCTCCCAAACCTCACCAGCAGAGCCTTTTATATGAAAGACGGTTGTCCAGGGCAGAGGGAAAAACCAGGCGGAGGAGGCTTCCAGTTTGGTGAACTGTGAATCTCCAGCAAATGGACCGCCGGCATATTTGACACTGATTTGATTTTGTGATCCCTTGCTTGGTGCAGATGGACGGTCACGAGTGTCACGAACCAGGGCAAACTTGATCGCACTGGTTACATTGATATCCAGGGATTGAGTGATCAAGGGATTGGTAAGTGCAAAAATAGATAGATCGGAGAGCGTAGTGTCTTCATAGCTGTAGGCGCTAAAGGCTTTCCACTTTTCCCAGATAGGGTAGCCCAAGCGGAGGGCCCCACCAGTAGATTTCCTTTTATAATCATCGTATGTGCGGGACATATTATAGAGATCCGCACCCCAGGACAGTTTTGAATCACGAAGATGAGGATCGGTGAAACTCAGATTAAACTGGGTGCTCTTGCCGCTGACATTTCCTGAGAGAGAGACCTTGTCGCCACGACCCATGAAATTGTTTTCGGCAATCTCTGACATGAACATCAGGCTGTCAACAGAGCTGTAGCCCATTCCTACGGAGAACTGTCCGGTATTTTTTTCTTTTACATCGACGAGGACATTCATCTTGGTGGGATCAAGTGACGGTTCTGGGTGGATGTTGACTTCTTCAAAGAACTCCAGGCGCTGGAGTTGCTCATGACTGGTGCGCAATGCCTTGGAATCAAAAATACCACCTTCTTTGGCCTCTATTTCGCGGCGAATGACATTATCACGGGTACGGGTGTTGCCGCTGATGGTAATCCGGTCGATATAGACCAGTTCGCCCTTGTTAATCTCAATGGAGACATCAACCCGTCCGCCGCCCTTAGACTTATCCATGTTGGGCCGGACATCGGCAAAGGCATAACCATGCTCGGCATAATAATCAGTGATCTTGAGGATGTCGTCGCGTAATGCCTTTCTGTTGATAAATTTTTCATTCTGGACGGTGAGAAGGTTGCGCAACTCTTGTTTGTCGGTGATCAGGTCGCCTTTAATATCAATGGTTCCGACCATATAGCGTTGGCCTTCTTCGATATTAAAGGTGATGTAGAGCCATTCACCCTCTTGCCTGATTTCTGGATCGCTGACCTTGACTTCAAGAAAACCCTGATTGTTGTAGAATGAACCAATGCTGGCGGAGTCCTGATTCAACTGCTCATTTTTCAACAGACCAGAATCGGTAATCCATGACAGCAATCCTTTTGTTGAGGTCTTGATGACATCGGTGAGTTTTTTGCTATCAAAGCTTTTATTGCCGACAAAGGTGATTTCCTTGATGTAGATCTTGGGACCTTCTTCAATGGTGTATTTGACGACAGCCTGGTCTTTTTCAGGATAGCTGATCAGAGGAGTTACCTTGGTTTCATAATAACCCTTGGATTTGTACAGGGTTTTGATGGCCTCACCACTCTTGTTAATGGTGTTGGGGTTGACGATGGTATTGGCGTTGATATTGGCGGCCTCTTTCACATCTTTGTCGTCGAGTTCGCTGATGCCTGCAAATTCTACCTTGCTGATCAACGGTTTCTCGATTACCTGGAAGATAATTTTCTTGCCCTCAGCGCCTTCTTCGACCTTGACGTTGACATTTTCAAAATAACCCATGGTAAAAATGGCCTTCAGATCTTTGCGTAACCCTGCTGGCGAGTAAATGTCGCCAGTCTTGGCCTGGGCCTTACGGATGATCGCCGCAGAGTCGATGCGCTTGTTCCCCTCAGTCGTGAGTGAGGCGATGACCTGATCCCGATTGGTGAAGCGAAGGATGTCCTTGCTTATTTCTCCCATGACGGAGGCCAGATTTTTCAGGGACTCACCGTGCCGGTAATAGGACTTCGGTGCGGATGCTGACAGCAGATCATAGATATTGTAATCAACACTAACCTGCTCGCCAATGGCGGTAACACTGCCAACGGCTACATAGTCGTGGCCTGTCTTCTGGGCGATATCGTGCAGTTCTTTGGTTGCTGGGGGCCAGGCACCATTGTAATTGAGCATCTGCTTGGCTTTGTCCCGTTCAACCATGGTGAATCCCTGACTGGTAAGGGCTGCGGCTAATGCTTTGTCTGCCTGGCTTGTCAGGGCAGTAGTATCACCAGAGCTATTGATTTTGGCTGGCAGAAAGGTGGTGTTCTGTTCCACTGCTGTGGCTGGCGTGACTATGAAGGCACACAGTATGAGATGCAGGATGAGCAGTGAGAACCTGGAGATGGCAGAAAAGGATGGGCGGGCCGGAGATATGGATCTTCGTGGGCAGTTCATAAAATTAGTCCTTTCTGAAAAACGGGATGAGCAAATTAGGGAAATATTTTTTATAGATAAGCTCGTGCATGCTGTAAATCTTACTCTTTTCTTGATCATACGCATTACCCTTGAATAGCATGGGAAGCAAGAGGGAAAATGCAAAAAAGTCATTTTTAACAAAAATAATCAAGGCACTATGCCATATTTTAATTTTTTTTGCAAAGAGGACAAAAGGATAAAAAAAGAGATATTACAAAAAATGATTCAAAAAATTTGTCAACAAGTTTATCTAAGCAGTTCAGCGACTTTGTCATGGATGGTAATGGCCAGGGTCTGTTTATCTTTGTTACTGGAGCCGGAGGCTGATACCGGATCACCGATCTTGATCTTGATCGTGCCGGGACGGGGAAAGAATGTCCCTTTCGGCAGGACAGAATATGATCCCACAAAGGCGATGGGGACGATAGGTGCCTCTGCCTTGATGGCCAGGAGCATGGCGCCTCCTTTGAAGGGATGAAGCGTTCCGTCAGGTGATCTGGTCCCTTCTGGAAAGATGAGGATGGAGGTGCCGGCTTTGATTCGTTCTGCTGCCTGTTGCAGGCTTTTCACGGCTTCTCTGCCGTGACTGCGATTGATGGCAATGGCCCCGGCGTTGGCCATAGCGCGTCCCAGAAAAGGGGCTTTGAACAGTTCTTCTTTGGCCAACCAGCGGAAGCCAAGGGGAAAGTATGCCTGAAAGCTGAAGATGTCAAACTGGCTGAGATGGTTGGCGCAGTAAATGTATCCGGTTTGTGGTTGGAGCTTGTCCGCCCCTTCAATGATCACCCGTACTCCGGCAATCTGGCAAAACTTTCTGGCCCATTGTCTGGGATATCGTTGCAGCTTGTCTTCAGGGAGATGAAAGAGAAAAATGGCAATGAGAATGGCCAGACTGTAATAAATAGTCACAAAGGGAGCAAGGAAGAGTAACGTTCCGCCACGGATAAAGGATGAGACTGTCATGGTGAGAGATCTTGGAGCTCGGCAAAAGGGCTGATAGAATCATGATGAATACTGTCCAGCAGCGCCTGAGGCGCCTGTTGAAATTCGGTATTCATGGCCGTTGACTGGATCATGGATTCGCTGAAGGTGGAGATGAGATTTTGATGGCTCCAGCGTGTCAGGTAGTAGATTACCAAGGCCGGCAGTTTAGTGTAGATCGTTTCCTCGGGCATGGGATCACGAAAGCTTGACTGGCGGAGTTTTCTCGATGACAGGGTCTGAGTCTTGTAAAAACTTTCGAGGAACATCAATTCAGCCGGCAGGCTTGCCTTCAAGCCGATCTTGGAGAATATCTTCAGGAGAACATCCATGGTTTTTTTGGCCATGGTGGCAACAGAGTAAGGGATATAGATCTCGCGCGGTGTCTTGAGTTCAAGATATGATTTGATGGTAAGAATCAGGTTGGCGAGTTCCACTGGCTCCTTGTCCACAAAATGATAGGTCTCGCCGGAGAATTCCTGGCGATTGAGGAGGACATGATGGACAAAATAAGGCAATTTGTTGGCATTGGAATAGGAGTGCATCACCTTTTTTTTGGTGAACAGAGCCGGCATGGCTTCATCGGCAATAGAAAAGAAAAGGCGATGAAACCCCTGGATCTTATGGTCATGCTCGCCATAAACCACCGCCAGGCGGATGCAGGTATAGTCAAGGCCGACCGTTTGATGCATATGGCGCAGGGTCTCTTCGGCCATCAGTTTTGATTTTGCGTAGTTGCTCAGGTGAGCCGTCAGGGGTAAGTGGTCTTCCTCTGAAAGCTCCTCGCCGTTGGGCAGGGTGGCGGCCGAGCTGATATGAATATAGGGGATATGCAGGGCGGCTGCGGCCCGAGCTAGGTTGAGGGTGCCCAGATAGTTGACCTCAAAGGCGAGCTGAGAGTCGGAATCAATGTTGGCGATAGCCGTATTGATAACAAAGTCAGGGCGCACCCGTTTGAGGTAATCACGGATATCGCCGGCGCTTCTGATGGAGAGCTTTTTGCTACTTGGGGCCCGGAGTTCTATGGAATCCTGGGTTGTGGTTTTAAAGTAGTTGGCAATGGTACCACCGATGAGACCGGAGCCGCCGATGAGAATGCCGAGCATTTTACGAGGGGATGAAGAGGATTGCACTTTCAGCCTGGAGAAAACCTGGTCACGCCAGCATCTGATCGAGTTTCTTGCGAATCTCGATGATGAAATCGCGGGTGTTGACCACTCTTGGGCTTGCCAGTTCGGTGATGAGCGCCAGGTCCTTGGTCATGCAGCCCTCTTCGATTGTGGCCAGGGAAGCCGTCTCCAGCATGTCGGCAAAACTCACAAGCTCGGCTATGTTGTCGAGCTGTCCGCGCTTTTTAAGGGCGCCGGTCCAGGCAAAGAGGGTGGCCATGCAGTTGGTTGAGGTCTGTTTGCCTTCGAGGTGCTGGTAGTAATGGCGGGTAACGGTGCCGTGGGCGGCCTCATACTCAAAACAGCCGTCCGGCGAGACCAGGACGCTGGTCATCATGGCAAGCGAACCAAAGGCGGTGGCGACCATATCGCTCATGACATCGCCGTCGTAGTTTTTGCAGGCCCAGATAAATCCGCCGCGTGAACGGATGACCCTGGCCACGGCGTCATCAATCAGGGTGTAGAAGTATTCGATGCCGGTGGCGCTGAATTTTTGCGCATATTCGGCATCGTAAATCTCCTGCATGATATCCTTGAAGCGGTGGTCATAGATCTTGGAGATGGTGTCCTTGGTGGAGAACCACAGATCCTGTTTGATATCGAGGGCGTAGTTGAAACAGGCATGGGCAAAACTGGCGATGGAGTTGTCTTTGTTATGCACGCCTTGAATGATACCGGGGCCTTCGAAGTCGTAGATGGTCTCGCGCCACTCGTTGCCGTCGGCGGAGGTGAAGACCAGCTCCGCCTTGCCCTTGCCGGGGACGCGGTATTCGGTGTTGCGGTAGATATCGCCATAGGCATGACGGGCAATGGTGATCGGCGCTTCCCAGGTGCGCACCGATGGTTTGATGCAATTTACCACCAAGGGTGCGCGAAATACTGTGCCGTCGAGGATGGCGCGGATAGTGCCGTTGGGGCTTTTCCACATCTTCTTTAACTTATATTCGTCAACGCGCTGGGCATTGGGGGTGATGGTGGCGCATTTGACGCCGACGCCATATTTCTTGATGGCCTCGGCGGCGGCAACGGTGACGCTGTCGTTCGTTTCATCGCGGTAGGGCAGGCCGAGGTCGTAATATTCAGTCTTGAGATCGATATATGGCAGGAGCAGCTCGTTTTTGATGTCGGCCCAGATGATGCGGGTCATTTCATCGCCGTCCATCTCGACAAGCGGGGTGGTCATTTTGATTTGCGTCATTGAAAAATTCTCCATTCCTTCAAGAAAAAAATGTAATGGTAAAAGAATGTTTCCTCACCATTACAGATAAATACAACATGGATGCTATTTTGTCCAAGGTGATAACGTAACCGTTATCCAGCTCTTCGCGGTCATCATAGCATACGATATTGCCGCTCTGCCAGCTTTTTTATATAGAACCAGGAACTTGGCTGCCTGTTTCTGGTTCAGTCTGGTTTGCGGATCAGAGTGGCCGGGGTTGTTCTCTTGCCTTGACAAGAGGGGGATGAAATCGATACAAGGAGGGAATAGTTCCGTTTACTCATTTGAGAAGGAGTGTTAAGCTTGCGTTTTTTCATGTGTTCTCTTGCTTTGTGGTTGATGGCTTCCCCATGATTCCCTGGCGAAAATGGGGGTGGGGTTGTGTTGAGCTGATTTTTCCCTCCCGCTGTTCTTTCTGTCAGATTGCTCTTACCCGGAAGGGGCAGGCAATCTGCGCTGATTGTCATTCCTTGATTCATTATCTGCAATCTCCCCTTTGTTCCTGCTGTGGCCGGGAATTTCCTGACAGCAGTGGCGGAGATCATCTCTGCGGTTCTTGTCTTCGGCAGCCGCCGGTGTACGCCACCGCTCGGGCAGTTGTCCGCTATGAGGACCCGGTCAGTCATCTGCTCCATCGCTTGAAATACGCGGCAGATAGCCGGACGCTGCCAGTGCTGGCGGCAGTCATTGAGCCTTTTGTTCTTGATTTCCTTTATGACTTTCAGCCAGAGGTGGATCGTATCGTCCCAGTGCCGCTCTTTGCTGGCCGTTTGAAAAAGCGAGGGCTCAATCAATCATTACTTTTGGCCCGGATTTTTTTCCCGGAGGCGGGAGAGGCGCTTCTTGTTGATGCCTTAATTCGGATGCGTGACACCCCGCCGCAAACCACTCTGGATGGCGTAGCCCGAAGAAAGAACTTGCGGGCTGCTTTTGTAGTCAGGCGTCCGGAGGCAGTTTGTGGCCGGCGAATCTTTCTGGTGGACGATGTCTTGACCACCGGCACCACGGTCACCGAGTGCGGCAAGGCCCTGCTGGCCGCTGGCGCCGCCGAGATCCGTGTGGTGACGGTTGCCCGTGTGGCCGGGTAAGAGCTATCCTAGTTTTCATTTTCAGGGGGCTGCCAGATGTTTTTATCGGGGATGAAAAAAAGAAAAAAACGGTTTGGGCGGGAGTGGTTGATATAGCGATATATTCAAGATTCGTTTTGTGAAATTCGATGATATTTAGAGGAAAATGTCGTTTTTTTGAGATATATTTATATGTCAATTGTTTGATAATTGTTGATAACTTGTGAGTGCTGTGATTAACCTGTGAGGATAACACGATAAAAAGAGCAATGTCGTTGATGCCCAAAAATCAAAGGGTATAGGTGGGGGGTGGGCCTGGACATCAAGTATCACGCCCTCTGGCGTGGATGGTCGCATGGGCATGAATGGCTTGCAAAATGGGCCTCAATCATCTTTGACTGAATGCCGGATTTAGGTTTTAACTCGGGCCGTGACTTGGTAAAAAAGATCTTTTTGTTTTTTAAAAGTGTTGTTGGTAGGGGGGTGCATTTTTTAGTTGGGGAATATCCTGGAGAGAGTTTTCGTCTTTTCAAGGATCTGGCCCCATGGCATCTTGACTTTTTATGGCGATAAATTGTCTCAAATAGCTTTTTATCGGCTTTATATAGTATCCGTTAACGTACGATGTGGAGAAGGAACTGGCATGGTGTGGCAGAAGATTAAAGAGAGTTTACGTGATGAGCTTGCGGAGAATGTTTATAATCTTTGGATTGAGCCTCTTGAGTGTGTGCGCTGTGATGATAAAAATATACGACTTTCCTGTCCGGATCGATTCTATCGTGCCCATTTGACTCAGCATCATCTTGGCCAGATTCAGGACAAGGTCAATGAAATTGATGGGGTCGGCAGGCAGGTCATTTTATGTGAGGCGGGGCAGAAGAGCCTGACTGCATCACCACAGACTGGTCAGTTACGTCTGCCGCATGTCCCTGCTGGCGGGTCATCGGTCCGGACCCTGCATCCCCGTTATACCTTTGATGAGTTTATGGTAGGCGACAGCAACCTTTTGGCCCTTTCGGCTTGTCAATCAATCGTTACGGGTACGGATACCGTTGGTCCCTGTCTCTATATCAACAGTTCCACCGGGCTTGGCAAAAGTCATCTGACCCATGCGGTTGCCCATCAGATCCTGGCCACTTCTCCTGCGACCAGGCTGCATTACCTGACTGCCCAGCAGTTTTCGGCCGAGATGGTGCGCGAGATTCAAACCAACAGCATGGATCGTTTTAAGCGAAAATATCATGATCATTGCGATATCCTGCTGGTGGAAGACGTCCATTCGCTGACCGGGAAGAAAAAGACCCAGGAGGAGCTGAACGAACTCCTTGATGCCCTGATTAAGGGGGGAAAAAGGGTGATCCTGACCGCGAATAGCGTGCCTCGGGAGCTGAACGGTATTGATGAGGAATTTCGGTCCCGGATGACCTCCGGGCTGGTAACCACTATTCAGGCGCCGGATATCCTGACTCGCCAGCGGATTGTGCAGAAGAAGGCGGCAACGCAGGGGCTTGTGTTGGCGGAAGAGTTTGTCGCCTATCTTGCCCATCATATCAAAGGTGATGTGCGCCAGATTGAATCTGCCATTCTTGCTATCCGGGCTAAATCTGCCCTCATGGGTGGGCAGATCGAGATGGCCCTTGTTCGTGAGGTGGTAGAAGGGATTGTCGGCGCCCCCAAAAATCTTTCGGCGATGATGATTGGTGAGTTTGTCAGTACCCAGTTTAATGTCAGTGTTCAGGATATGCAGTCGCGCACCCGGAAAAAGGCGATTGTCTTTCCGCGGCAAGTTGCCATGTATCTCAGTCGGGCACATACCCAGCAGTCATTGGCGGATATCGGCAAGGCCTTTGGTCGGGACCATGCAACCGTATTGCATGCAATCAAGGTGGTGAGTGATCGTATCTTGCGTGATGTCTCGGTCTCGGCCCAGGTGGATTTGCTGAACAATAAAGTGAAGCAGATTTAGACAGGAGTGGTGCCGGAGCGGCGCCTGGTTTTGCGTACTATCACGGCCTGTGGGGGAACCCCACGGGCCGCTTGATTTTTATGCTGGTATCTGCTATGAAAACATGTGGATATCCGACCGATGAGGCAG
>CAITDH010000253.1 GCA_903891045.1 uncultured Desulfobulbaceae bacterium
CAGAGCCGTTCCTGGGACGGGACGGAAGGGCATGAGTGGGTCTCGGAAGGCACAGGCACCTATGCCATTAGCGAGGCACCTGGCCTGCATCGGGGCACCCGGATTATCATGGAGCTGAAGGATGATGCCCATGACTATGCCATGAAATGGAAGGTGGAAAATATCATCAAGCAATACTCTTCCTTTGTGCCTTTTCCGATCAAGCTGGCCGGAGAGATCGTGAATACGGTGTCCGCCCTGTGGACCCGCAGCAAGAGTGAGATCACTGAGCAGGAATATACTGATTTTTATAAGTTTGTCGGCACGGCGACTGATGAGCCCCTGTATCGGCTCCATTTTTCTGCCGATGCGCCGCTGGCCATCAATGCCCTGCTCTTTGTGCCCAAGGAAAATTTTGAGATCATGGGTTTTGGCCGCGTTGATTCCGGGGTCAATCTCTACTGTCAGCGGATCCTTATTGATCAGCATTCGGAAAATGTGCTACCCGAGTGGCTGCGGTTTCTCAAAGGGGTGGTCGACAGTGAGGACATCCCGCTCAATATCTCCCGCCAGTCTCTGCAGGATAATGCCCTGCTGGCCAAGTTGCGCAAGGTGATCACCAAGCGTTTCCTGAAATTCCTTGATGAGCAGGCCCAGGAAGATCCGGAGGCCTACCTGACCTTCTGGAAGACCTTCGGCATCTACTTGAAAGAGGGGATCACCTCTGACTACGAGTTCCAGAAAGAGTTGGGCAAGCTGGTTCGTTTTGAGTCTTCGCGGTCGGAACAGGAAAAACCAATAGCCCTTGCCGCCTATGTGGAGCGGATGAAAGAGGGGCAGGAGGCTATTTATTATATCAACGGCCCCAGTCGTGCGGCTATTGAGGCTGGCCCCTATGTGGAGATGTTCACAAAAAAAGATATTGAGATCCTTTATACTCTTGAGCCCATTGATGACTTCGTGCTCAGTCATCTGGCCGAATTTGATGGTAAAAAACTGGTATCTGCCGATAGGGCGGATCTGGATCTTGGCAAAGGCGGCGCCTCTGAAGATAAAGATGAGGCCGCAAGCGAAGAGGCCGGGCAAATGGAGCAGGGGGCCAAGGCGGTGCTGGTCAGTTGGTTGAAACAGACCCTGGGAGACAAGGTCGCCGATGTGGTTGAGTCCAAGCGTCTGGCCCATGCCCCGGCCATGATAGTCAATCCTGATGGCTATATGACCTCTTCCATGGAGCGGGTGATGGCGGCCAGCCGCCGAGAAAAAGGGCAGGCGCCGATGAGCAGCAAGAAGAATCTGGAGATCAATACCGCCAGTCCGCTTATCAAGCAGTTGGCCGAGTTGCGGAAAAGTGACGAGCCCTTTGCCGCCGAGGTGGCAGCTCAGATCTATGATAATGCCATGATCCAGGCCGGACTGGTGGTTGACCCTCTGGCCATGGTGGAGCGGAATTACAAGATTCTGAACCGGGCCGCTGGTTGTCCATGACATAAATATTGAAAAAAAAAAAGCCTACAGACTATATCCTGAATATTATTTTTGTGTAATATGCAGGACTTTTCTGGTCTTTTGAAATGGTGTTCAAGATTTTCCTTTTTTAATGGAGAGAATGAGATGTCCATTTGCGCGGTATTTGTCTTTACACGTCGTTTCGCTGGGTTATTCACCACGATCTTGCTCTGTCTGGCCCTGTCTGGCTGCCATAACCATCCTGTGCGTCATCTGGGTTCAGATGTCGGTCTGATCAAGGCGGGCGTGACCACCCGTCAGGAGGCGCTTTCTTTGCTGGGAGATCCAGACTCCACACGCATGGTCTCGGCCACGACTGAAGAGTGGACGTATCATGAGGAGGATAAATCATTGTTGCAAAAGGTACCCGTGGTGGGCGGGGCTTTTTCTTCCAAGGGGTACAAGGCGGTTGTCCTGGTCCTGAATGGCAATATTGTTGCTGCGGCCCGTTATGGTGACTATGACAAGCACGAGTTTGACTGGAAGGATGATTATAAGTGGCAGAAGATCGACAAGAATGTCGGAGCCGAGGCTGAAACTCAAATTGAAACAAAGACCGGCAAGTGACGGATCGTTTTGAAACCATTCGTCAGCGGATGGTGCAGGAACAGTTGGTCAGTCGTGGTATTCGTGATCGTAAAGTGCTGGCGGTCATGGGTGAGGTGCCGCGTCATCTCTTTGTCGATGATGCCATGCAGGCCAATGCCTATGGCGATCATCCCTTACCTATTGTTGATGGACAGACCATCTCCCAGCCCTTTATTGTGGCCTATATGACTCAGGCCCTGCAATTGACTGGTACGGAAAAAGTCCTGGAAATAGGGACAGGGTCGGGGTATCAGGCGGTTATCTTGTCGCGACTCTG
>CAITDH010000254.1 GCA_903891045.1 uncultured Desulfobulbaceae bacterium
CAATTTTTCCACCGTGCTTTCTGATGATCGCATCACACAGGGCCAACCCAAGCCCCATACCCTTCTGGCTACCACGCTCCTTGGTGGAAAAATAGGGGTCGAAGATGCGGGACAGGTGCTCGCTGCTGATTCCACACCCCTTATCCTGGATCGAGATCTTCACATGATTGCCAGGGGCAAGGGTTGGGGGCCTTCCATGACCATCCGCCAACGATTCATTGACGGCGATTATCCGGATCTTGCCGCCTGAGGCAGCATCCATGGCCTCAATGGCGTTCAGCACCATCTGCTTGATGACGTTACGGAACTGGGCAGGATCAATGGTGATGGACCAGAGGGTATCGGCCAGTTCAAATTCAGCCTCCAGTCCGGAACCGGTCAGGGTGGAAGCGGCCTCTTCCCGGATGTGGCTTGCCGGCTGGATGACCAGCGGACGCGAGTTGCCGCCGGGAGAGAAGGCAACAAGCTGGCCGGTGAGTTTGCCGGCCAATCCCGACACCTGCTCCGCCTGCTCCAGAAAGGGGTAGGCCTTGCTTGACTTCTCGGTATTCATCTTGGCAAGCTCGATATTGCCGATAAGCCCTTGAAAGAGATTATTGAAATCGTGGGCAATGCCGCCGGCCAGGATGCCAAGGGACTCAAGATTTCTGGCCTTCACAACCTCGGCCTCCAGGCGTTTGTGCTCGGTGATGTCCCGGTTCGAAATCCGATGGCCCAGGTCGTGCCCTTTGCCATCGTGGATGTGGTGGCAGAGATGGCCCATCCAGCGGACTTCGCCATTGGGCAGGAGAATTCTAAATTCGAGTTCATTGGCGGATCCAGGTCCACCTTCCAGCTCTTCTGGATTGTAGTGTACGATGGCATGATGAGCCTTCCATTTCAAGAGATCCTCAGGATGTATCAACCGCTCCAGCAGGCCAGGATCAGCCATGAAGGCTGCCGGCGAATAGCCGGTGATACGATCGCAAGCGGGCGAACAATAAAGGCAGGAACCTTCCGGGTCCTCCCACACTTCCCAGTCGTAGGTGTAATCGGCCACAGTGCGGAACTTTTCCTCACTCTCCTGCAATTCTCGCGTCCGCTCCGCCACCCGCTGCTCCAGCGATTCGTTGATCTGCCGAACCTCATTGAACTGTTCTGACAGCAGCGTCCCCATCACTCGGAAATTGTTGATCAGATGATTTGCCTCTTTAATACCGCTTTCAGGCCAGACAATATCTTGGCCATCCGGTGTCATCCTCACCGGCAGGTCATGGGTAATCTGCAATAACTTTTCGAGGGTAACAATAATCCGACGACTCAAGAATTCCGCCAGCCCCAGCGCCCCGAGCAGAATCAGGAACAGCAGGGTTAACTTGCCGGTATATTTGTCGTAGAGCGACTTCTGGAAAGGCGCCACCGGCAGTTCCAGAACCAGTGTCCATTCTGCCAGGTTCCCGATAGGGCTCTCCGCAATATAAAACGATTTCTGCCACCTTTCCGTAGGCGGAGTATTCGGCGGCAGCATCGGCACCCATTGACTAATCCCCTCATCAAGACGATTCAGTATCCCATTACCGCGAAAAAAGGGTTGCATGACCGTTTGATCGGGGCGGTTGGTCATGATGACGTTGCCATTTTTATCCAGCAGGGTGTAGAGCGCGGCATTGGCATCCGTACTCTTGGTAAGATGCTCTTTAATCTGCTCCAGGCTAAGAACTCCAACGACATAACCGCTGTATTCTCCACCAATCACCACCGGCGCCAACATCGCGACAATTGGCTGGGGAATCCCAACCCTCCCTATGTACACTTCCGAAAGCAGCGGCTTGAGTGTCCGCTTCAGTATTGGAATAAAAGAGCGGTCCGCGAAACTTCTGCTGATGTTGCTCTTTCCCAATTCGTCAACCAGAGGACAAAAGGCAGTGGTGATCGCCTCTCTGTCCAGCAATCCAACCCGCTGAAAATTGACATCCGATTTTTTCGCCTGTTCCAGATAGGGCTGCATCTGCTGCGGGGTTTGTGAAACAGCCATCTCCGCCAGATTGATAATGGCAGACCGCCTGTTCATCACCCAGGTTTCCACTCGATCAGTCACCCGCCGGCTGTCCTGAATCAGCGTTGTCCTAATATGGTGGTCCGTTTCGGCAAAATCAGCTCTGCCGCTAACCGCCAGCATGATCAGCGCCGGACACAATACAAAAAAGGCCAGCAGGTTATAGATAATCTCGCGGTATGACATGAGCCTTGAGCGCGACCAGAGGACATAACCGGTAAAAATCAGTCGGGCGACCAGGGCATTGGCAATACCGTTCACCGCCTGTTTGATCAAGTCGATAGAGATGTTACCGGCAGGAACATGCATAACAACATGGTAGAAAAGATAGACCAGCGGCATGCCGATGATGAGCCAGTAGATGGTATCAGCCAGCACCAGTCCCATCCCACGGCGCCCCATCAGCCAGCCGACGGCCGCCACCTCGGCGGTCATAATAATAATGGCGTAGGGATGATTCCAGAGGAGGTAGGTAGAGCCGGCAATCAGGGCTGCCGCCGGAATGCCACGACCAAGCCCGAAGAACTGCAACGTCAGCATGGCAAAGATACTGCCAAAGAGAAAGTCGATATTGAGAAAGAGTGAAAACTTGCAATAGTTGCCAACTAGACCGGCAGCAATCAGGGCCAGAAAGAGGGGAATACGGTATTTGTTGGTTCCAACTATGTTGGCAGATGAGGGGGCGGCCATTATTGTCTCCCGAATAGACGACAGAGGAACAGCACCGGTAGCAAACAAATCCCTCCACATCTCTGATTGTTGGCGGGATCGATTAAAAGGCAATATCCTGCTCTTGGCGTCAAAAGCCCAAAGACATAATTAGGCCATCAAGTCGGAAGGGAGGAATATTGCTTTTCAAATAATGATCTCACATACCAGGGGGAACTGTCAAGGATGGGGACATACAGATATCAGCGCCAACCGACAAACGTGCTGGACTCTTGGGATGATGGCAGTTATACAATAACAAAGGAGAAATAAAAAAACGGTTGCCCCTGTCAAATTTGGGAGAAGGCAAGGACAACCGAGGCGGACTACACGTTTACTCTTTCAAAGAGCGTGCCATGTCAGACGGCAAAAAACACATTCATTCTTACCTGTTGATATAAATAGTTTTTTCAACGAATGCTGCCAAGAAAATCCGAGCGAGCAGAGAAAATGTGCTAACATATTTGTGTTATTTTAAAAATAACAGTATTGCTTATAACAAAAAAGTAATTAAAAAATTAATATTTTGTTGAACCTATGCCTATTGAATGGCTCCAACTGATCTTCTCCCACACCTTTCTGGTGGTGGACTTTTTTCTCTTTCTCAGCGCCTTGCTGCACATGGTGTATCAACGGCGTACCCCAACCAGCATGATCGCCTGGCTGCTGGCCATTATCCTGTTACCCCATCTGGCCGTGCCGCTCTACTTTATCCTTGGTTCCCGTAAGCGCCGCGCCAGCTCGAAAACAAAATCCATGTTCAGCCTCCGCTCAGTAACGGATCTGCCCCTTGAAAAGGCCAATCCCATTGACGGCGTCCTGCGCGCCAACGGCATCCCCGGCGGCACCCAGGGAAACCAGTTTGCCCTTTATACGGACGGGACTGAGGCCTACAGCGCACTGATGCAGCAGATAGACAACGCCCGAGAGAGCATCTTTATCAGCACCTATGTCTTCAACAACGACGCGGTGACCGCTCAACTCGTCAGGGCATTGACCCGGAAGGCACAAGAAGGGGTGGAGATTAAGGTTCTCATCGATTCACTGGGATCATTTCTCCTCTACTGTTTTCAGCATCCCCTTAAAAAACTCCGTCAGGCCGGGGGCAAGGTTTCTTTTTTCATGCCCATCCTGCAAATGCCGCTGCGCAACTATATCAACCTGCGCAACCACCGGAAAATCTACCTTTTTGACCGCCGCATAGTGCTTACCGGCGGCATGAACCTCTCGGCCGAATACCTGGGACCACTTCCTGACCCCAGCCGCTGGAACGACTTGCTCTTTCTCATCGAAGGGCCGGCGGTCTTTCACTACCTGGAGATATTCGCCTCAGACTGGGCCTATGCCTCCGGTCACCCCATGCCAATCACCCTGGCCACCGCCCATCCCGGCCACGGCGATGCCTATATCCAGGTGGTGCCATCCGGCCCTGATATTGCCAGAGATGCCCTCTTTGAGGCGCTGGTCTGCGCCATCTATACCGCCCAAAAAAGGATATGGATCGTCACTCCCTACTTTGTTCCGGTTACCTCATTGCAGGAAGCCTTGATCATCGCCCACCACAAAGGAGTCGATGTCAAACTTATTACCCCCTATGACTCCAACCATCTCACCGCCGACCTGGTGCGCAGCAGCTACATGCGGGAGCTGATGGAAGCCGGGGTGGAAGTCGCCTTGTACAAAGGGCCCATGCTCCATGCCAAGGCCATCCTCTTTGACGATTCAGGAGCGATGCTTGGCTCCGTTAATATTGATAATCGCAGCCTGCTCCTGAACTACGAGGTCGTCAGTTTTGCCTACTCTGCCGCCATCATCTCAGAAGTAAACGCATGGATGGAAAAGCTTCTTGAAAACTCACACCATGCGATGAAACCGGCTGGAACAATGCGGCGACTGGCCGAAAACCTGCTGCGGATCATCGCGCCGCAGTTGTAAAAACAGTCATAACCGGGTAGCTTAGCAGCCGTCACGAAACAACCTGGATCATTTTAACCGTTTCGTTACGGCTCGTTATGCCATTTTTGCCATTCAGATGGAACTGTATTTAGAGACATACAGCGGCGCAACAGGCCATTATTCACCGACAACCTTGACCATAAAAAACCCTTGCAGAGAGACGAGCAAATTCCCACTCAATCATCCAGCACCCAGCCTCTTCCAGGCGCCAGGACGCCGCTCTCCATCCAGATTGCTCTTCTGATCTATCAACTGGCATGGAGCCTTGCCATCCCTTTCCTGCGTCGCAACCACAGACTTCAGATCGGATTTGACCAACGTATCTTGCGGGAAATTCCGGCGACCGCTGATCTCTGGATCCAGGCATCCTCAGTGGGCGAGGCATTTCTGACATGGGAGATTATCAAAAAACTTAAGCCCGCCAAACCAACCAGGGTGCTGCTGACCACCTACACCAGTCAAGGCATGGAGATCCTGGAAAAGGCCCGCAGCGAGGCCATGCAGCAAGCTGGCAACCTCACCATTCACACCGCCTATTTCCCCTTTGACCACCCCACGCTTATGACCAAGGCCGTGGCCGCTATCCGGCCACAGGTCATGCTGCTGCTGGAAAGTGAATTATGGCCCGGACTCCTGCAAGCCTGCAAACAACAACAGGTGAAGGTCCTGGTCGCCAATGGCAGGATGACCGCCCGCAGCCTGGCCCGCTATCGCATCTGGCCGACATTGTGGCGCCACCTCAGGCCGGACAGAATCCTTGCCATATCCACCGATGATGCGTCCCGCTTTGCCACCCTCTTTGGCAAGGATCGGGTGGAGACCATGCCCAATATCAAATTTGACCGCATCAGCAATCAAGGCGCGCCAACGGCGACAGACAACCCTCTGACCCACCTATTTCCGGCCGATGGGACTTCCAGCCTGATTGTCCTGGGTTCGATCAGACAAGAAGAAGCAGCAGATACCATCAAACTGATCTGCACCATCAGGGAAAAGAACAGGCAGGTCATCATCGCCTTGTTTCCCCGGCATATGCACCGCATAAAAAACTGGAAGAAGATACTCGAAGGCCTCAAATGCCCCTGGCAATTACGGTCGCGAGCAACAAGGCCTGTTGGTCACGGCACCATCATTCTTTGGGACACCATGGGCGAGATGCTCTCTGCCTACCAGCTTGCCAACACCGCCTTTATCGGCGGCAGTCTGGCCCCTATGGGCGGGCAGAATTTCCTGGAACCGCTCACCTGCGGGCTCAAACCGGTTATCGGCCCATACTGGAGCGATTTTTCCTGGATAGGCCAGGAGATCATTGATCAGAGATTGGTATTCCAGGCAAAAGACTGGCAGGAGGCCGCTGAGATTCTGCTGCGAAACAGTGCTGAACCGCCACAACGCGAACAAACACGACTGCAGGTTCTTGATTATGTAAAAAATCACTGCGGCGGAACCGTACAAACCTGCTCGACAATCAACACTCTTCTCTCCGCAGCAAAAAACCAATAAACCTTAAAACGGCAGTTATCTCATAATGTAAAGCCGTCCCCCCTCATCCCCAACCCTTGTCCCTGAGGGACAAGGGCCGGGGTGAGGGGAAAAGTCTTCCCATGCAAGAAGTTATTGCAAAATCACTCTATCCAACTGCCGTTTTTAGGATAAAAGCGACGGGATTTACCAGGCAACCCTGTTATCACGACGCAGATTGGCTAACAGCAAGTTACAGGGTTGCTCTTGAGAGCTATTTTTTCAATCTCCCCTTGCCGGCTTTCTATGCTCCGCACCAGATGGAACTGCACCAGGGCCCGATGCAGATTCTCCTCCTCATGCAGCACCTTGAAATAGCAGTTTCCGGCCAGATAATCGGTGAGAAACCTGAGCCCCAACTCAAAAGCAATCAAACGAACTGCGGGGAAAATCAGCTCCCGGTCATGGCCGGAGAGGAAATTCCCGGCCCCGGAAAAATAGCCCACAAGAACCTCCCGACACAGATCCACATCAAATACGACCTGAGAGAGATCAGCCGCCGCCTCTCCTGCGACATTGCAGCAAGAACGGAGGCAATCACCTATATCGTAATGGATAAGGCCCGGCCCCACGGTATCAAGATCGATCAGGCTCACCGCACAATCACTGGCAACATCAAAGAGGACATTACCGGCCTTGGGATCACCATGGATCGTCTGCACCCTGACCTTTCCCTGCTGCCGGGCCTGCTCCAACTGGTCAGCGCCTTTACGTCTGGCAGCCACAAAGTCGAGACAAAATCGTAAACCAGAGCCGCTCTTCATGGTCGCGCCACTGATCACCCGGTCAAAATGATCGAGATAGCAAGGCAGAACATGAAAGCCAGGCAAGGTCTCATGGAGTTCCTCGGCTGGCAGATCAGCGAGCAGGAAATGAAAATGACCCAGGGCCCAGCCCACCTGTTTGGCCCGGGCAGGTGTCGCTATGCTCTGATGCGTTGTCGTCTTGTCAATATAGCTGACCGCCCGCCAGCAGCCCCCTTGATGGTCGGTATAAAATGGCGCCCCGTCATTGGTGGGCAGGAGGATACTGTTTTCCCAGCGCTGGCAACTGGCGTTGACCTTACCGGCAAGATGGCGGGACAGGGTGGCCAGATTGGCCATGACCAGATGCGGCAAGGGAAAGACCTGGCGATTCAGACGTTGCAGGACAAAAGAAAAATCTCCTCTCCGCACCAGCCAGGTATCATTGATATTGCCGACCCCTAAAACCGTAACAACAGCCTCGACAACCGGCAGAGCGGAAGAGTTACAAAATTGAGCGATTATTTCCTGCATCGATTCTTCAAATCCTGGAACTGGGATTGCAGGCAGAGCCCTTCAACTGAAAGATCAGCTTGAGTCCCTTGCGCACCGTGGCCGAAAAGATCTTGGGCGCAAGCCAGGAACCGGCCATCCGCTTGTTGATCTCGGTCAGGGTCGGATAGGGATGGATGGCCCCGGCCAGGGCGGAAAGCTTCATCCCGCCATTTAAAACCGCCACCCATTCGCCCAGAATTTCTCCTGCCGACGGCCCCAGAATCTGCACCCCCAGGGGATTTTCTTTTTCATCCAGGAGCATCTTCAATTTGCCAACCCCCTCGCCACAGGCCAGGGCCCGGTCATTGCTCGAAAATTCTTCGGTCCAGACGGTATAGGCAATTCCGGCCTCCTTGGCCCTTTTCTCATTCATGCCGATGGAGGCCAGTTCCGGGTCGCAGTAGGTACACCAGGGCATCCACCGGGTATTGACCTTGCGCGGCAGCCGGAAGATGGCATTGGCGACCACAACCCCGCCTTCATGACCGGCAGCATGGGTAAACTGGAAGCTCCCGTTTACATCCCCCGGGGCGTAGATATGGCTGTGACTGGTACGCATCCGGCTATCCACCGCAATCCCGGAGGCATCATGGGCCACTCCAATCTCCGTTAACCCCAGACCATCAATATTGGGGCTGCGCCCCTGGGCCACCAGCACGGTATCAGCCAGGAGCGTCTCCTCACCCGCACCGGTTGCCACCAGCAGCTCCTGCTGACCGCCCACCGTTTTCGCCCCGGTCACAGTGGCATCCAAAAGAAAGCGAACCCCTTCTCCCGCCATGACCTGCATCACTCCTTCAGCCAGATCCTTATCCTCTTTGGTCAGGATCTGGCCGGAGCGCTGAATTACCGTCACCTGCGAACCGAGGCGGCAGAAGGCCTGGGCCATCTCAATGGCAATGGGACCGGCCCCCAGGATAACGAGGGAGGCGGGCAGATGATCGAGAGTAAAGATCTCTTTATTGGTGATAAAGGGAATATTTTGCAGAGCGGCGCCTCGGGGAGGAGCAGAGGATGAACCCGTGGCAATGACCCAGGACCTGGCCGAAAACCTTTTCCCATCCAGTTCAACCTGATGTTCATCGACAAAGCGCGGGGCACCGAACCTGACCTCTGCACCCAGACCACAAAAACGTTCCACGGAATCATGTTCCTGGATGGTTGCGATCACCGACCGGATTCGGGCGGTAATTCTGGAAAAATCAACCTCTTTCATTTCCACCTCAGGCAGGCCGAAACGCGAACAGCTTTTTAGATTATGATAGAGCTTGGCCGTATGAATCAAGGTCTTGGACGGCACACAGCCAAAATGGAGGCAGTCGCCGCCGAGCGCAGGCTCCTTTTCAATAAGCAGGGTTCTGGCCCCCAACTGGGCCGCCCCGGAGGTCACAGTCAGACCTGCTGCCCCGCCGCCAATCACCCCCAGATCGTAATCATATTTTGCCATGGGTTCTCCTTTACAATTCAAGTGGTTAGACTGAAGACTGAAGGCTGAAGGCTGAAGGGACAGCAATTGCCGCCCCCTATAAACCTTCCTGTTTTCTTATCCTACCCACTATCTTCTTCACCGTGACCGGGAACAACCCCAGCAGGACAAAGGATACGATCAGACTCGGCGACAGGATCCCGGCAAGAGTTTCTAATTTCCCCAACTCCTTGCCGGCATTCACATAGACAATGGTGGCCGGCAACATACCCAACTGCGAGACCCAGTAATAGGTGGAGATCTTGATCCGAGTCAGGCCCATGGCCAGATTGATGACAAAAAAAGGAAAGACCGGGATCAGACGCAGGGTAAAGAGATACCAGCCGCCCTCCTCTTCCATACCTTTATTAATCCGCTCCAGCTTTTCGCCAAACCTTCCCTGAACCCAGTCCCGCAGCAGAAACCTGGAGACCAGACAGGCCAGAGTAGCCCCGATGGTCGAGGCAAACGAGATGACGACTGTGCCCGTGATCAGCCCAAAGAGCGCGCCCCCGGCCAGGGTCAGGATCACCGCCCCCGGCAGCGACAAGGCGGTGGCCACGATATAGAGCAGCATATAGCCGCCAATGACGAAAGTAGTCCGCTCGACATAGAGCTGGACCAACTGTGCCCGCGAGGCCTTGAGATAGGACAGGGTCAGGTAATGATCCAGATGCAGAATCCTGAACAGCAGGATCAGCACGAAGATGGCAAGGACAATGAGGATCCTGTTAATGGTGATTGATTTCATCGGACCTGTTGATTTTGGCAAATAATGGCCTATCCGGCACACCTATTTTCCTGGAAGCGCTGCCACCATTGCCGCGCCATAACTGGCAGCGCCCAGCAGGGCAGTATCTTTTCTGGTAATCAGGCGCACCGGAATGGTCGCCATCAGGGACGCCATCTTTTCTTTGTTGTTGAAGGCCGCAAGCAAGGGGGCAAAAGAGATCCGGCCGGCAAGACGCGGCATGATCCCGCCGCCGATGTAAAGGCCGCCGGTGCTGTACAGCTTCAGGGCCAGATTGCCGGCCTCGGACCCCAGAATGGCCAGAAAGAGTTCTACGGTCTCCCGGCATAAAAGGCAGGGATTTTCACCATCAAGGGCGCCACTAACAATCACCGGGGTCTGATCTTCGGCCTTTGCCAACGCCGCACGGACAGCCTTCGTCTCTGCCATCCCCGATTCCTTGAAAAAAGCATAGAGAGTGGGAATTGCCAGGCCGGAACAGAGCATTTCATAGCTGATTGGGACAGGCCATGGATGCTGCCGGCGCATCCAGTCAAGAAGGGCAGCCTGGGTGACATCGGTCGGGGCGAAATCGCCATGACCGCCCTCTGTCCCCTGGGCCCAGGTTACCCCTCCGGCCCGTACCAGAAAACCCTCGCCCAGACCGGTTCCAGGGGCAATCACCGCCCGAACACCGCGGGGATCGAGCTTTCCAGACTGCAACTCCAGACAGTCATCTTCCCGCAAGAGAGAAAGAGATGAGCAGACAGCGGTCAGGTCATTGATCAGCCACACCCCGCCAAAGCCAAAGCGCTCCGCCAGCAACGATGCGCTGATCGTCCACGGAAGATTGGTCATCTCGGCCTGACCATTGCCAACCACCCCGGCCACGGCCAGGCAGGCATATTCCGGCGCGTGTCCGCTCTCCCCTAAAAAGGCGCTGACAAGCTCCAGGATACCGCTAAAATCGCGACTGGCATAAACGCCCTGCACCAGTGGGACCGATGCCCCCAGATCATTTCGAAGGTCAAAAACCGCCAGGGCGCTCTTGGTGCCGCCTATATCTGCTGCCAGAAGAAGGGACATAAGGATATGCATACCTCAAAAAATAGTGCCTCGCCGGGTTACCTCTACTCTTTCCCAGAGTTAAACCAAACAAGAGACTTGACTCACAACATATTGGCGCAACCGAACACCTTCCATATTGAGTTACGATACCATCGCAATGATTTGTAAACAATCACAGAAACTCAATAACTGGAAATTTCACCCATCTGTCAAACCAACCCCTGCCTTATGGCACAAATACGATCTCTGTGTTATAGTTTATTTTTAAACAAGATTGAAAAAAGAAAGCTCATCCACCTCTTCAGGGCGGAGGGTTTTACCAGAATCTCAACAAATATATTTTCATCCTTTCCATGGCCATACGCACAATTTTAGAATTTCCAGACCCGGTCCTCCGCCAGCAGGCCCGACCGATCACCGTTTTTGACGAAGAACTCATCGAGCTTATCACGGACATGACCGAAACCATGTATGACGCGCCCGGCATTGGTCTGGCCGCACCCCAGGTTGGCGAGTCCATCCAGTTGATTGTAGTCGATGTGGCCAAGATCGAGAAGGAACAAAAGATCCTGGCCATGATCAACCCCCGGATTATCGGCCATGAAGGAACCCAGGTCGACGAAGAGGGCTGCCTCAGCGTTATTGAGCTGACCGCCAACGTCAAACGGCACAAAAAAGTCACCGTCTCCTACCAGGATCTGAACGGAGAGCCCAGGGAGATTACCGCCGAAGACCGTTTTGCCGTTGTCCTTCAGCATGAGATTGATCACCTGCACGGCATCCTCTTTCTCGATCACTTGAGCGCCTTGAAACGCGCCCTCTACAAAAAAAAGGTC
Source organism: uncultured Desulfobulbaceae bacterium (assembly GCA_903891045.1). Classification (GTDB taxonomy): domain Bacteria; phylum Desulfobacterota; class Desulfobulbia; order Desulfobulbales; family Desulfocapsaceae; genus UBA2270. The sequence continues at coordinate 11,618 of CAITDH010000254.1, forward strand.
CAGAAGATGCTGGCCGAAAAAAAGGGGTAACGATGGCAGACACATGCTTCCGCATTATCTTCATGGGCACCCCGGATTTTGCCGTCCCAGCCCTGCACCAGCTGCTGAACGGGCCAGACAAAGTAATGGCTGTCGTTACCCAACCTGACCGTCCCAAGGGTCGCGGCAAAAAACTGAGTTCTCCTCCGATCAAGGTAGTGGCGGAACAGGCCGGCATCCCAGTACTGCAACCGACCAAGATCCGCACCGAAGAGTTCGCTGCCACCCTGAAGGGCTACAATCCGGATCTGATCGTCGTCGCCGCCTACGGCCGTATTCTACCCGCCTCTATCCTGGAGCTGCCCCGACTGGGTTGCATCAACATCCATGGTTCCCTGCTGCCCAGGCACCGCGGGGCCGCTCCAATCCAATGGGCAATCATCAAAGGCGACGAGAAGGCTGGCGTCACCATCATGCAGATGGACGTGGGCATGGATACCGGCGACATCCTGCTGCCGGCAGCCATCCCCGTGCATGAAGACGAAACGGCGGGCAGTCTCTTTGCCAGGCTTGCAGAACTGGGCGGGACCACCCTGATCCAGGCGCTCGACCTGCTGCGGCAAGACAAACTTCCCCCAACCCAGCAGGATCACAGCCTGGCCACCGCCGCCCCGCCGCTGACCAAGGAAGATGGATGCCTTGACTGGAACAGGCCAGCATCAGAGCTGCACTGTCTAATCCGTGGCCTTGATCCCTGGCCTGCCGCCTATAGTTTTATTGACGGGCAACGTTTCCGTTTTTTTGCACCGGAGGTTATTCACAGGCCGTGCCAGCAACCAGCCGGAACCCTGATCCTGGCCGACCACCAGGGGCTGCTCATCGCCACCGCCCATAATTGCCTGCTAATCAAAGAGATCCAGCCGGAGGGGAAAAAACGGATGACGGTTGAGGCCTATCTGTGTGGTCACCCCTTGGCGTCTGGCATGCAACTCACCAGAGAATGACCGCTCGGATCTCTTCCACCGGCAGAGAGATCTTTCCTTCAAATCCTGTTGGGTGTCTAAGACGCAAACAATGAAAACACTAAAACTAATAACTTTTCCCTTGCTGTATCTTGCTGTATTGTTCAATTCACCAATTGTTGCACATTCGGGAGATAAATCAAGCGTATGGTATTGGTTTGAAGATTGCACTGATAAAAAAATGAATTTAGAAGTTATGCTTGATGGAAATACAATTTACAATGCCTCATTCCCAACCTGCAAAAAAGAACGATCCTTGCATAGTAAAACTAAAAAACAAAAAGTTCTCGAATTCCGTTTTGTTCCCACCAGAACCATCACTTGGGAAGGGTATTTAGACGAAGACAATACAACCAAAGTAGGGCAAGAAATCGAGGGGAATATCTGGTTATCAGGTTCCGAGTCTGAGGGATTAATTCTCGGTGTATCTTTTATGTCAAATAATCAAATATTCATGAACTCTGTACATTTCGCACGCATGGGCAGTAAAAGCGATAGTGAAATTGTATCTGGCTTGCTCGTAACAACAACTTTACGCACCGATAATGAATAAAGACAACCCCCAACCAATCACTTCAGCGGCTCCGGAGAAATCCGGCGGCGTTACCGGCCAGGTTGTAGGCCGGATCCACTGAGTTCGACGTCATGCCATTTCCAAACAACCCATGAAGATTGCCTACACCGACTGTTTCTCTGGCATCAGCGGCGACATGTTTCTGGCCGCCCTGCTCAATGCGGGCCTTGACGAAAATCTCCTGCGCCAGGAGCTGGGAAAACTGGATATTGGCCCCTTCGATCTCTCGATTACCACCACCAGTCCCTCAGGGATCAAGGCCACCAAGGTTGAAATCAGCGCCAGGGCCGATCAGCAGTTTCGCAACCTGGCCACCATCCTCGAGATCCTGCAGACCAGCGCGCTTACGCCAGTCATTATCGACAAGGCTAGCGCAGTGTTCCAGACCCTGGCCCGTGCCGAGGCCAAGGTCCATGGCCTGCCCATCGACACCATCCATTTTCATGAGATAGGCGCCATCGACACCATCCTCGACGTGGTGGGCGTCGTTATCGGCCTGCATCATCTGGGAATAGGACGGCTGATCAGCTCGCCCCTGCCCTGGGGGCATGGTTTTGTAGAGTGCGCCCATGGCCGTCTGCCCCTGCCCGCTCCAGCCGTCTGTGAACTGCTGACCGGAGTCCCGGTGTACGCCGTGGACGTGGCACAAGAACTGGTAACCCCCACGGGGGCCGCCTTGCTCAAGGCCTTGAGTCAGGGTTTTGGGCCGCTACCGGATATGACTATCGACGTCACCGGCTATGGGGCCGGAAGCCAAACGCTTACCAACAGACAACCCAACCTGTTGCGCCTGATGATTGGCCGAGAAACCCAGAAATCCCAGGCCGTTGAGATCATTGAGACCCACCTGGACGACTGGAACAGCGAAGGATTCCCCTATCTCTGCGAGCTCCTGCTCAGGCAGGGGGCACTCGATGTCAGCCTGACCCCAATGCTGATGAAAAAAGGGCGACCCGGCCAGCAGTTACGCGTCATCTGCCACCCCGCCCATGGCCTGCAACTCAAGCAGACCATTCTCGCGGAGACCACGGCCATCGGCCTGCGCTTCCGCACGGAGGCCCGGCTGACTCTGGAGCGTGAAGAGGTGACGGTGGAGACCCAATGGGGAGGAATTGCGGCCAAGAAGGTGCAGACCCCGACCGGCATGGTGATCTATCCGGAGTATGAGGCGTGCAGAGAGATTGCCGAGTCCGCGCAGGTCCCGCTGCAGCAGGTCTACCGGGAAGTGTATCGCGGCACAGAAAAGAAGAAAAAAGGAAAGGAATGAATATGGACCGAGTGATTATCGCCCTGGCAACAGGATTCTATGCGGGTAGACTGCCCGTGTGTCCTGGGACCTGGGGGGCACTTGTGGCCATCATCCCCTGGTTGTTGCTGCGCAATCTGACCCTTCCAGCCTACTTGCTCATGCTGGTCCTGCTCTTTGTGGTCGGTTTTTTTGTCTCCGGCTCGGCCGAAAAACTGCTGGATCAGGCCGATGCTGGCCCCATCGTCATCGATGAGATCCTAGGCATGTTCATCACCCTCACCTGCGCCCCCAATCATCCGGCGGCCTGGATCTTGGGCTTTGTCTTGTTCCGCATCTTTGACATCACCAAGCCCTTTCCCTGTTCCTGGTTTGATGAGCGCATCCATGGCGGCATCGGCATCATGATGGATGATGTGATCGCCGGGATCTATGCCCTGGCCAGCCTGCAGTTCCTCTGGTTTATCTGGGGCGTAATCAGGAACTAATCAGGAAAACAGCTCCGCCCCATCACCTCTTCAGCTGCATGATATCCTGCTGCATGGCCTCAATCACCCGGATGGGGTCATCGGCCTTGGTGATTGGCCGCCCGACCACCACGTAATTGGCGCCGGCAGCAATGGCCTTCCCCGCAGTCACAATCCGCTTCTGATCATCTTCACCATCCGTCACATTGGCCCCTGGCCTGATACCAGGGGTGACAATCAGCAGCTTTTCACCCAGACCATCCCGCAGCCGACCGGCCTCCATCCCTGAAGAAACCACCCCGTCACAGCCAAGATCGAGGGCCCGTCTGGCCCGGAAATAGACCAGATCCTCAATGGACTGGGTCATGCCCATGGCCCGCAGATCCTCCTCGCCAAAACTGGTGAGCACGGTCACCGCCAGCAGCTTCATATCACCGCGCGCGGCCACCGCCGCCCGGATAATGGGATCATTGCCATGAATGGTGGCAAAGGTGACTCCCCGGTTATTAACCTGCTCCACCGCCAGTTTCACCGTCTCCGGGATGTCAAAAAATTTCAGATCGAGCATCACCTTGTGGCCCCGCTCGATGATCCAGTCCACCACCTCAAACCAGCTGGCCATAAAGAGCTGCAGCCCAACCTTATAGAAGCCGACATGGGACTCACAACGCATGACCATCTCTTTGGCCTGCTCGGGCCGCTGCACATCAAGGGCCACAATAATACGATCCTGCAAAGGAATTTCTGTTGTCATCATGCTCTTTCCCGTCTTATTTGTTTCATTTGAAGTTGATCCCATTGCCGATCAACAGAGAAGGGCCTGCAATCGTTTTTCCGACAGCTTCTTTTTACCTGCTCGGCCTCTCTTCCGCAAGGGATCTATCTGAAACGATAAGGTCCAACTGGACTTTCCGATTGTTGCCGATCTGTTGGCCTGCAACAATTACAAAATAATAATTGACAATTCTGACGAAAAGCATATCTTGGAGATAAGAATAATTCTTACGGTGATTGCCAATGTCTGAAACTGAAGAGCCTAATGAATCTTTGCCACAACAAATGAGATCATTTGAGGAGGCATGCCGTGACGCCAACCTTAAACTGACCCATCAGCGACTGGAGATCTATCGTGAACTGGCCTCGGCAACCGACCATCCGTCGGCAGAGACCCTGCACAGACGATTACAGAAGGCCATGCCCACTCTTTCCCTGGATACAGTCTATCGCACCCTGGCCACCTTTGAACAGCATCATCTGATAAAAAAAGTCCAGACCGTTGACAGTCAGGCCCGCTATGAAGCCCGGATGATCCAGCATCACCATCTCATCTGTGATACCTGTAAAGAGATCATGGATTTTTACTGGACCTCTTTTGACGCCTCCTCTGTGCCGGAAGATATCCAGGCATGGGGCTCCATTAAAAACAAGAATGTGACTCTCTACGGAACCTGCCGAAAATGTCAGGCAATGAAGAAAGGAGGAAATCCAGCGTAAATCGGAACTCTTTTTTTTAGCCGTTAATAGTAATAATTACGACTTAGTTTAAAGTACAACGTGCATTCACTTACTACTATTTTTTTAGTCAGCCCCTTGGTTCAAGGCCAAAAATGATATATACCCAAAATAGGATGAAAGCATCTGTCGGGAAGAGCGTGTTTTCCTGACTCACTCATTAACCATCAACACATGGAGAACACCACATGACCACTCTCAAAGGAACCCAGACCGAAAAAAACATCCTGACCGCCTTCTGCGGCGAGTCACAGGCGCGGAATCGTTACACCTATTTTGCCGCCCAGGCCAAAAAAGAAGGATTTGTACAAATCTCCCAGATCTTTGAGGAGACGGCCAATCAGGAAAAAGAGCATGCCAAACGGCTGTTCAAACTGCTGGAGGGCGGTGAGGTCGAGATCAAGGCATCCTTCCCGGCCGGGGTCATCGGCACCACGACTGAAAATCTCATGGAGGCCGCAGGCGGCGAACACTACGAACATACCATCATGTATCCCGGCTTTGCCAAGGTAGCCAGAGAAGAAGGGTTGCAGGCAATCGCCGTGATCTTTGAGGCCATTGCCGTCGCCGAAAGGCAGCACGAGAAGCGGTACAACACATTAAAGGCCAATATTGAACAAGGCCGTGTCTTCCAGCGGGAGGAGAAGGTCACCTGGCGCTGCCAGAATTGCGGCTACCTTCATGAAGGGCACAAGGCCCTGGAGAAATGCCCGGCCTGCGACCATGCCCAGGCCCATTTTGAGTTATTGGCCGAGAACTGGTAGGGCCTTCCTCATCGTACCGATCAGCACCATCAGGCACCAATCATCAACCCCCCTCAAGGAGAATGACAATGCAAGACGACAAGAAAAAACTGACCACCAATGCCGGGGCCCCCGTCCCTGACAACCAGAATGTCATGACCGCCGGACCACGCGGCCCTCAATTGTTACAAGATGTCTGGTTCCTGGAAAAACTCGCTCACTTTGACCGGGAGGTCATACCCGAACGGAGGATGCACGCCAAAGGTTCCGGGGCATATGGGACTTTCACCGTCACCCATGACATCACCCGCTATACCAAGGCAAACATTTTTTCTCAGATTGGCAAGAAGACTGAACTCTTTGCTCGTTTTTCAACGGTGGCAGGGGAGCGCGGGGCGGCCGATGCCGAGCGTGATATCCGCGGCTTTGCCCTCAAGTTTTATACTGAAGAAGGAAACTGGGATCTGGTGGGCAATAACACACCCGTTTTCTTCCTGCGCGACCCCCTAAAATTCCCGGACCTCAACCACGCCGTAAAACGTGATCCCCGCACCAACATGCGCAGTTCCAAAAACAACTGGGACTTCTGGACCTCCCTCCCCGAGGCCCTGCACCAGGTCACCATTGTTATGAGCGATCGGGGCATCCCTGCCAGCTACCGGCATATGCACGGATTCGGCAGTCATACCTTCAGCCTGATCAGCGCCAAGAACGAACGATTCTGGGTTAAATTTCATTTTGTTTGTCAGCAGGGGATCAAAAACCTGACTGATGCCGAAGCGGAGGCCCTTGTTGGCAAAGACCGCGAAAGTCACCAGCGCGATCTCTATGAGAGCATTGAAAAAGGAGAATTTCCCCGCTGGAAACTCTGTATCCAGATCATGCCGGAAAAGGACGCGGCCACCTGTCCCTATCATCCTTTTGACCTCACCAAGGTGTGGCTCCACAAGGATTATCCGGTCATGGAGGTCGGGGTGATGGAGTTGAACCGGAATCCGGAAAACTACTTCGCCGAGGTCGAGCAGGCAGCCTTCAACCCGGCCAATGTGGTGCCGGGCATCAGCTTTTCACCGGACAAGATGCTGCAGGGCCGTCTCTTTTCTTACGGCGACGCCCAGCGCTACCGACTGGGTGTAAATCACCATCTGATCCCGGTGAACGCCTCACGGTGCCCCTTCCACAGTTACCACCGCGACGGCGCCATGCGCGTGGATGGCAACCATGGCAGCACCCTTGGCTATGAGCCCAACAGCTACGGGGAATGGAAGGAGCAGCCGGATTTTGCCGAGCCACCCCTCAGTTTGGAAGGAGCGGCCGATCACTGGAATCACCGGAAGGACGAAGACTATTTCAGCCAGCCCGGCCTGTTGTTCCGCCTCATGAGCCCTGAACAGCAACAAGTCCTCTTTGAAAACACTGCCCGCGCCTTGGGTGATGCCCCAAAAGAGGTCAAGCTTCGTCACATCGGGAACTGCCTCAAGGCCGATCCAACATATGGGAAAGGAGTGGCGGATGCACTCGGTATCCCGCTCAGTGAAATGCAAGGATGAAGACGAATCAACTGACAACCGGCTTAACCTGACCGCGAAAATCGCGGCCGATTGAGCCGATTATCAGTTGATTGCATGTGCGACTTGCAAAGCCCAAAAACTTAACTTGTTAAAGTTCTGGACTTTGAATTGAAAAATCCACCTCAACTCCCTTTTAGAAAAGGAGATTGAGGGGGATTTTGGAGGGAGAACATTATAATAAATCGCCGCAAGCAGGCGAAGTGCGGTGCAAACAACTAAACCTTTACGCAATCCATCGCGTACACAACCTTGCCATCTCTCTCTTCTTTTACCAGGCCGTGGATGTCGGTTTCAAAACCGGGGAATTTCTCATTAAAACTGCGGGCAAATTTAAGATACTCCAGGATAGTCCTGTTGACCCGCTCACCTGGGATAAGAAGGGGAATCCCGGGAGGATAAGGGGTCAGGAGAATACTGGTGATGCGGCCTTCAAGATCATCGATCTCAACCCGCTCGATCTGATGATGCACCATCATCGCATAGGCGTCAGCCGGCTTCATCGCCGCTTCCATGTGCGACACATACATCTCGGTTGTCAGCCGCGCCACATCATTCTCTTTGTACATGCCATGAATCGATTCGCACAGATCTTTTAAACCGATGCGCTCATAACATGGATATTTCGCGATAAATTTAGGCAGCACCCGCCACAACGGCATATTGCGGTCATAGTCATCCTTGAACTGTTGCAATGCCGTCACCAAGGTATTCCAGCGCCCTTTGGTAATGCCGATCGTAAACATGATAAAAAACGAGTACAAACCAGTTTTCTCAACAATAACACCATGTTCAGATAAATAACGGGTCACTATCGCCGCCGGAATCCCGGTGTCCGCAAAATCACCGTTGACCGCCAGCCCCGGCGTAATGATCGTGGCCTTGATCGGGTCCAGCATATTGAAACCATCAGCCAGCCTGCCGAAACCGTGCCAAGACTCACTCGCACGCAGAATCCAGTCTTCACGCTCGCCCATGCCCTCTTCAGCCAGCTCCTCCGGGCCCCAGACCTTGAACCACCAGGAGTCACCAAACTCCTCATCCACCTTGCGCATGGCACGACGGAAATCCATGGCCTCGACAATGGACTCCTCAACCAGTGAGGTTCCCCCTGGCGGCTCCATCATCGCCGCTGCCACATCGCAACTGGCAATAATGGAATACTGGGGACTGGTAGAGACATGCATCAGATAGGCCTCGTTAAACTGGTCACGATCAAGATGACGGGTTGGCGATTCCTGTACCAGAATCTGACTGGCCTGACTCAAGCCTGCCAGCAGTTTATGGGTCGATTGACAGGCATAGACCATTGGTCCATCGGAACGCTGGGTATCACGGCCAATGGCGTGCATGCCTTTATAGAATTCATGGAACGTGGCGTGCGGCAGCCAGGCCTCATCAAAATGGAGATTTTCAACGGTGTCGCCCAGAATCTGCTTGATGGTATCCACATTATAGAGAATCCCATCATAGGTGGACTGGGTAATGGTCAACATCTGGGGTTTGGTACCCAGATCTTTGGCAATGGGATGGGCGGCAATTTTGGCGGCAATAGTTTCCGGCAGGAATTCGGATCTTGGGATCGGCCCGATAATGCCGTAATGGTTGCGCTTGGGCATAAGAAAGACCGGCACCGCGCCCGTCATAATGATCGCGTGCAGGACTGATTTATGACAGTTGCGATCGACAACCACGATATCGTTATCGGCAACATTGGCATGCCAGACGATTTTATTCGAGGTTGAGGTGCCGTTGGTGACAAAAAAGAGATGATCAGCGCCAAAAATACGAGCCGCATTCTGTTCCGAGGCCGCCACCGCACCGGTGTGATCAAGCAGTTGACCCAACTCGTCGACGGCATTACACACATCGGCACGCAGCATGTTCTCGCCAAAGAACTGATGAAACATCTGCCCCACCGGGCTTTTCAGGAAAGCAACGCCACCGGAATGGCCAGGACAATGCCAGGAATAAGAGCCATCGGCCGCATATCCGGTCAGGGCGCGAAAAAACGGCGGCGCCAAGGAATCCAGATAAACCTTGGCCTCACGGATAATATGGCGGGCCACAAACTCCGGGGTATCTTCAAACATATGGATAAAGCCATGGAGCTCCTTCAGCACATCGTTGGGAATGTGGCGTGAGGTCCTGGTTTCACCATAAAGAAAGATAGGGATATCCTCATTGCGCCGCCGGATCTCCCCCACAAACAGGCGCAGCTTATCGATGGCCTCTGCCTTCTGGGCCTCATCGGAAAACTCATCGTCATCAATGGACAGGATAAAACAGGAGGCCCGGTTCTGCTGCTGGGCAATCATGGCGGTATCGCCAAAACTGGTGATACCCAGGGTCTCCATTCCCTCATTCTCAATGGCCTCGGCCATGGCCCGAACCCCGAAACCAGATGCATTTTCGGAGCGAAAATCTTCGTCGATAATAACGACAGGAAAGCGAAATTTCATCTATCAAACCTCAAGGGTAAATCGTAAAAAAATCAAACCTACTCAACACAGGAACCGCCTGTTCAACGCCATCTTCTCCTAAGAATAAAAGAAGAAAGATCAACTGAATGGTTGCAATCAGCCATTATCCCAAAATACGCAGGAATTCATTTATTTTACCCCACGTTTCCTGACGGAAAACAACAAATTTCTATACCATGAGAGAGGCAACGGCACAAGTTGCAAATCACGCCCACCCCTGCTCGACCTGGATGTTAAGAGCAACACTGGCGCTCGCAGAACAGCAGGTGCCGAAGTGTAAAAAACGGGAGAAGATCTTCATCGCCGTATGATGTCAAGAGGTTGCGCTATGGATTCTTGACAAGGATCGCACCACCGGCTACAACAACCTTGGTTTCGGCAACGCCCTCCACCTAGCATCAAACCAAATTATCTCGACATATTATCATGCAAGCAAGATAAAGAATAGTTTTGCCAGAGGCGCATGGGTTCACTTTTTTATGACATTTATAGCATATTCATCATGAACAAAAACAAACAGATACAGATCATAGGTGGTGGCCTCGCCGGATGCGAGGCCGCATGGCAGGCAGCACGTCGAGGTTGTGCCGTGTGCCTCTACGACATGAAGCCACATCGATTCAGCCCAGCCCACCACTCTCCGCTTCTGGCCGAAATGGTCTGCAGCAATTCCCTGCGCTCTAACGCCCAGAATTCGGCGGTCGGGCTTCTCAAGGAAGAGATGCGCCGCCTTGACTCGCTCATCATGCGCGTAGCGACAGAGACAGCCGTACCAGCCGGCAAGGCCCTGGCCGTCAACCGGGAGTTTTTCTCCCAGGCCATCACTGAATGCCTCGAACAACACCCCTTAATCGAAATTATCCACCAGGAACAGACAGAAATCCCAGCTCCAGCAGATGCCCCTATCATCCTGGCCACCGGGCCGCTCAGCTCCGAGGCCATGACCGAATCTCTCGTTCAACTGACCGGGCGTGACCGTCTGGCCTTTTACGATGCCATAGCCCCCATCGTCCACAGCGAATCCCTGGACATGAATATTGTCTATTTAAAATCTCGGTACGATGACGGCCCAGGTGATTATCTGAACTGCCCCATGAACAGGGAAGAATATCTGGCATTCATTGCCGCATTGAAAGGCGCAGATACAGTTCCGCTAAAGGACTTTGAAGAGGTCAAATACTTTGAAGGCTGCCTTCCCATTGAGGTCATGGTGGCCCGCGGTGACAACACCCTGCGTTTTGGCCCGATGAAACCGGTCGGGCTTGATGATCCGCGAACAGGAAGATGGCCCTATGCCGTGGTCCAGTTACGGAAAGAAAACAAACAGGGAAGCCTGTACAATCTGGTTGGCTTTCAAACCAAACTGACCTACCCCGAACAGAAGCGTATCTTCCGCATGATTCCCGGCATGGCCCAGGCCGATTTCGCCCGCCTGGGGTCCATTCATCGCAACACCTTTGTCTGCGCGCCAGAACTCTTGGAGCCAACCCTGCAACTCAAATCAAGACCAGACCTGTTCCTAGCAGGACAGCTTTCCGGGGTTGAAGGCTATGTAGAATCAACAGCCATGGGCCTGCTGGCGGGGATCAACGCCAGTAGAATGGTGATGGGAAAACCTCTAGTTATTCCTCCTCCAGAGACCGCCATGGGCGCCCTCATCACCCACCTGACCCAATCCGACCCCAAGCATTTCCAACCTTCCAATGTCACTTTTGGCCTTTTTCCAGAATGGAACCAAGAGGATAAAAAAGAGCAAAAAACTGCCAAAATATCCAAAGCCCTTCGTGGTGAGCTCCGGGCAAGCACCGCCATAGAGGCCTTATTCCGATGGCAGAGTGAACACGAACTGCAATAAAAAGAGGCCTGCCAGTAACAGCTGACAGACCTCTTTTTATTGCAGTCTTCTTAAAATTCGCTACAAAACAATCTCTATTTTTCTAACCATTTTGTGACCACGGTTCTAGCAGAAAAACTATTCCTTTTTGGGCTCATCCGGCTTTTGATTCGGGCAACTACGTTTCAATAATTTATTCACACTAATCCGCAACCGATCAATGGAGTTGGCTAAAACACCAATCTCATCCTTGGAGTCAGAGTGAGCGCTGTCACAGAGATTTTTGCCGATACTGATATTTTTGGCAATCTCAGAAAGACGAATAATCGGCCCTACGACCCCATGATCAAGGAAAATCCAGATACAGACAATAGTCACCAACAGACAGCCAATACCGACAAAAAAGACCTTCAAGGCCGACTGCTCAGCCGTGGCCAAGGCATGAGTAATAGAGACATAGATCATAGAGGCGCCAACCGTATCTTTCAGCTTCCAGTTATAGCCATGATCTGTCCCATAAATATCCTGCTGATCTTTAGGGGCCGTATCTGGATCGCCATGACATTCAAGACAAAAATCCTTCTCGATCCTGACCGGTTTGGCCGCATAGAAAAACTGCTCACCGCCCCGTTCAATAATCCCTTCTTTATCTTTGGCACTAGGATTACTTGCAAAATATTTAATAATTTTTTGTTCTTCGACATCCGCCTTATTATCAGGCCAGAGCGGATCAAGGGTTGCCTGTTTGAATTGATATCCCGGCTGGGTCTTTGCAAACAGATCATATGCCATACGTTTCACCGCAAACAGTGACATTAGCTCAGGAATAAACTTATTGGGATCAGTCACCAGTTCATCAATCTTCGGTTTCTGATATCTGCCAAAAAATGTTCCACTTGCCTCAATATAATTAAAAAGCATCTCCCCTTTACTTTTGGCATCAGCAAGGGCACTCTGGCGACTGAGCATATAACTGGTATAGCCAATAGCAATCGTTGCCAACAAGCTCAACACACTGATAATGGCAATAAATTTTGCACGAATCCCCATTTCTTGAATCCCCATTTCTTCCTCCAATAAAGCATCATTAATAAGACTGCAATGACAACAGCCACTCACCTCTTGGCCTCACGGCCTTTTAATATCAAGGAGGAGCATAGCATGTCTGCCAACGAAAAGGAAATCGGAAAATTAAAACAATCCGTACCGACATGATATCCTATCTAAAAAACCAATCTTTACTATCTGATTACACAAGACTTTATCGTTGATAATCCTTGACAAACCGAGAACAACCCTATAAAAATCATCAGGGAAAAAGTTAGAAGAGAGTTTTTTATAATAAAAGAGCCCTGCCCTGCAAGCACAAGAACAGAAAGCATACAGGATCTCTCACAACACATGAAGAGGACGTATATGATCAAACGTTACGGACTGGCAAGCTTAACCACACTGCTTTTATCGTTTCACGGTCTGCCAGGAGATGCCATTGCTGGCGGCTCTGGCTCCAATCAGGAGCTCGCCCAGGAAGTCGAGATGTTAAAAAGCATTGTGACCGATCTCAATGCTCGCCTGGCAGCTGCCGAAGAGATGCTGCAAGCATCAATGAAGCAGGAAAGCAAGAAGGGCGGCCAGGAAGTGCAAGATGCAATCGAAAATCTCGACAAGCGGGTATCAAGCACGGAACAACACAGCACCCTGGACAAACTCAACCTGGGTGTCGAGCTGGAGACGAAACTCAACTCCCTGCACATGGAAGCCAAGGGAATGCCTGTGGCAATGCAGACTGGCATTATGAATCTGGCTAACGGCACTCCTTTCACTAAGGCGTCACTGGGTGCCTTTCCGCCACCAGAAAATCAGGACATCGACAACAATACCATTTTTGACAGTCGGATTCGCATTGACATGAAGGCCAAGCCTACCAACTCCCTATCTTTTGTCGGAAGACTTTCCGCCAATAAGGTCTTTGGCGATTCTTCCGGCGTTAAATGGTATAATGGCGGCCCCAATGCCATTGCCATGGATGGCAATGTGCACTCCACCGGCAGCGATTCGGCCCTGCGTGTTGAACGTGCTTTTTTTACTTATTTTGACAGTATTGGTGAGCTTCCCTATCATTTTTCCATTGGCCGGCGCCCCGCCCTTGATGGTGCACCAGCAGATTTCAGTAAAGCCACCACTGTCGGTGGTTCCCCCATGGCCCACGGTATCAACTGGCAATTTGATGGGGTCTCCCTGGGAGTCAATCTGGCTGAGACAACTGGCATAGAAGGTTCGGCCTTCAAGCTTTGCTGGGGAAATGGTTTTGAATCAGGAGCCGGTTCAGGAAACTCCTACTCCATGGACGCCTCGTCAGAAGTGAAGGATATGCAGTTTGCGGGCTGGATCGCCAATCTCTACGAGAATGACAAAACAAAAGTCATCAACATGTATGCCCATGCCTTTGGTGTAACTGACGGTTTTACCGGACTTGTGGTCATGCCTTTTACCGTCTCCAACGAGGGCATGAATGATGCCGGCCAATCCCTATACAGCATGACTGCCAATAAAGGCGGCTATATCAGTCGAACCGAACCCACTGCCAACATAGGTGATCTCGATATCGTCACCCTGCTTGGCCAGTCTGAATATAAAAATATAGGCTTCTTCATGGATCTGGCACTCAGCCATGCCCGTCCATCCGGTATTTCCATGAGCCCTATGATGCAATTTTTGGGAACGGACGCCCTGCTCAACAGCAACGGCGAGCAGTTTGACCGTACCGGCTACTCGGTCTGGGCCGGGATAAAAGCTCCGGTTGCCTTGACCAAGGGCACCATTGGCGTCGAATACAACTGGGGTTCCCAATACTGGTTAGGCTTTACTGGTGGCGAGGACAACATTGCCGGCAGCAAACTGGCCACCCGGGGAAGCGTGTATGAGCTCTTCTACAATCAGCCTCTTATTGACAACAAAGTCATACTCTCTCTGGGTGCCCAGTATTATGCTTATGAGTATTCAGGAAGCGGCAGCCCCATGGGAAATCCAGTCAAGATATCAGAGTTAACGTCTCTTGACACCTTTCTGCCAGTGGTTGATACCATGTGGAACTATTATGTCAATCTGGCCTATCGTTGGTAGAATGACGCTGATGTAAAAAGATAACAAAAAGGACCAAAGACAAAGGCCTTTTTACCAACTGGTAAAAAGGCCTTTGTTTTGGTTCAAGACATCTCTGTGTTCAAAACTCTCCTGACCTACTCACAAGTCTTGGGTTTTTGTGCATCCAGTGCATACTGCTGAACAAACTTATGCAGATCTTCCATCTGAACAGCAGTAAAACCATAGGTGTCAAATTTAGGCATATCTTTTTTAAACTTCTTGAAGTCATCTGCAAAATAACGATCCCATGCAACTATAGTCCGATCAGCAGGACTAATAATCTTACCGTTATTTTTCTTATGACATGTCAAGCACTTACGAAACACATACCGACCCTTTGTGCTATCCCCTGCGGCCGGATTGAATACCCCTGTGCCACCCTCACTCGTAGTTCCCTCTGCTGCTGGCATGGACACCTTTTTCGTCGTGGTCTCAATTGCTTTAGAAGCATCGGCCCCAGCAGCAGGACTTCCCCCCCCTTTTTTTCCTGATTCTTCAATAAGATAACGATGAACATTTTCCAATTGACGTTCATTAATCCCTGTGGCCGAAAAATCATGATTCATATCCCGCAGTTTTTTATACTTATCTGCAAAAAAAGATTCCCACTCTGCAACAGTCTTTTCTTCTGGTGCTAGGCTGCTCAAGCCTTTTTCCTTATGACAGGAACGACAGGTCTGAATAGCATATTTACCCCAAAGAGCATTCCCTCCTTTTGCATCAAAAGCCTGTGCATGATGAGTACTTAACAGGAGCAGACCAGCCACAATACCAGTAGTCATTCGTCGCATTTGTGATTCCTCTCTTTTTCCATTATTTCCTGTAACAAACTCAATGCAAAACAAAAAACACTAAGAAGACAGAACAATACCCATCAGTTACTCTATCTCATCACAATAAAGAATACAATGCGTATTGTAAATACTTTCTTCATGAAATCCTTATTGACTATCCACAACTAAACGCACCACTTATTCGTCCAGCTCGACAAATCCCCAATAAGGATAATCCAGACCATACCTTCCAACAAGGCCGGGAGTATGTTCGCGACTGGCCACCAACCACAGTTTATTCCGCCGTTGCTGTTGGATTGCTGAATCCAGAGGATCCCATTCAGGAAAAAGAATCAGGGCATTATCGGCGCTATACTCTATATCACCGGAACCTTTAAACATTCCCATATGAGGCGTATCAGTATAGCCATCATTGCTGCCACGCGACAGTTCCGAGATAATCAAAAAGGACACATGCAGCTCATCCCGTATAGCCTCCAATTGCCGCAACCAGGCATCAATACCTGTCCGCTGTTCGGTAAAATCTTTAAAAGGCAATTTGTGCAGGCTGTCAATCACCACCACAGTATACTCACTACGGGTCTCATGACGAATAAAATCAATATGACGACGCATAATCTCCGGGTTGAGCTTGCGATCATTGACTACCCGAAAAGAGACAAGCATGTCCTGAAAATCATGACGGGCACGCTCAAGTTGTTGCCCAACCGCGGTCGCGACACCATCCTTGCTGGCACCCTTAATGGCACCGATTGTCATCCGGCTCAAACGACTCAAGGTCCGCTGATAGATCTTTTGTCTGCCGTTCTCAAAATCATAGTAGAGCACCGGCACCTTCCGTCTCGCCATATCAGTTGCAATCTGGATGGCAAAGCAGGATTTTCCGGTCTTGGGGGCTCCACCAATGACATTAATTCCATGAACTCCCTCTAGGGCCTGATCAAATTTAGGAAATCCAGACCTAAGTGCCCCATAAGCAGAACCCGACTCCAGCGCCAATTGAGCCAAGAAAGAACCATACTCCCGCTTGGGACTTGCAAACGGGGAGAAGGCGCTGGACGCCTGAACCATGGACAAGACAGTAGCCTTAAAATCTTTTCCTTTGTCACTGGCCAATTGCCAAAGATTATAATTTCTTAAAAGGCCAGCTGGCCACCTGAACAGACGGGCTTTATATCCAACCCTGGAAGCAAGAGCACGCGCCGCAGCCTCTGCTTCGGCATTATTCTCCATAACGATAAAAACCGTATGCACAAAGGCAACACGATCAGGATCAACTGCCTCCAGGCTGTGACAGTCGGGAACCGCGACACCAGGGAAACCAAGCTGTTTCAGGGCCAGCAGGTTTTCCTCTCCCTGACAGATAAAAAGCGCACCGTTCTCACAGCGCTGAATATCCTGGAGATTAAAGATATGGTGCTGATCGGTAAAAAAATGTTCATCACCGTGCCAGAAAAAATCTTCTTTCCGCTCGGGAAAGACACAACGAGCAGCATAACAATTGCCATCCTCCTGGACATAAGGATAGACAAGATACCGGCCATTATAGCCAATCTTCAGCTCAACAAGAACATCATGACCAACCCCGGATTTCTGAAACCAGGCCAGGACCTCCTCACTTATCCGGTCCTGATACAGATTGATTTCATTATTAATATTAACTATCGGATAATCAATCTTGGGCAGAAAAGATTCACGGTCAGGGTCATATCCGGGGACATCATCAAGGTCAATGCCCATCAACCTCGCAAACCAGAGCGAAAAACCGCTCGGCACACAACGATTCAGACAGCGGAAATATCCATAAAAAAAACTGGTCTTATTCAGATAAACAACCAGACGACCAGCGTACTCCCGACCCTGTTTTTTACAAAAAGGGCAGTCAGCACTCAGGTGCGTTTTTTCTTCATGGATATTTTGCAGATGCTTGAGATAAAAGAAGGATACAGCCTCACTTTGCTCCATGCCAAGGCAGCTCCTATGATGAAAGAATCAGAGATAAAATCAAGATGGAAGGTTTAACCACCGCTAACGACTGCAGCCAGATCGGTATCTTGCATAGGCTGATCGAATTGGATATGCACCGCATACTGGAGATAGGATGTCAAATCTCCACTGGCAGAATCCTGCACATATATTGCCACCACAACACCTGCCACCCCTGACGTCAACGGGCTGTCAGACGGCCCACCTAACAGGCTAACAAGAACCTTTCTCCCCAAAAGCAAACGAACA
>CAITDH010000255.1 GCA_903891045.1 uncultured Desulfobulbaceae bacterium
ATGCATATGTGGGTGGCAAGAAGTCGGGAAAGCGTGGTCGGGGAGCTGCGGGTAAAAAGCCGATTCTCATAGCGGTTGAAAACCGCAGGGATCATGCCGGTTTCATGGCGGCGGAAGCTGTTGATACGGTTAACAAGGACAGTGTACGCGAGTTTTGCCGTCGTCACCTGAAGGCGGGTCAGGAGGTGCGTACCGATGCATTTTCTGCCTTGAATTCTATTGGAGAGGAACACACCCATAAAAAGAAAGTGACACCACCGGAAGAAGCCGGCCCCTGGCTGCCTTTGGTCCATATTGTGATCGGGAATTTGAAGACCTTCATTAACGGTACATTCCATGGTGTGTCTCACAAATATTTACATGAATATATAAGTGAATTTTGTTACCGGTTCAATCGTTGTCTGTGGGAATATGAGTTGCCGATGCGTTTACTGAATGCCTGCTTGGCTCATGTCCCGGTTTAACTGAAAATAGAACAGAGCCATATTAATTTATTATAAAAAAAGGTGTTACCAATGCTCAAGCGATTTACCATTTCCATCGAAGAGGATCTGCTGGACGACTTTGATACGTTCATGCAGCAGCATCATTATAAAAATCGCTCAGAGGCGATCCGCGATCTGATCCGCGCCCGTTCTGTCCAGAATGAATGGGCCGCTGACAAGGATGTGATGGGGGTGATTACCCTTGTGTATGATCACCACAGACATCAAGTGCAGGACAAGATCACCGAACTGCAACATGACTATCATCACGAGATTGTCTCCACCACTCATGTCCACATGGATCATGATAACTGTCTGGAGGTCATTATTATTCGTGGCAAGGCCGCCGAAGTCCAGAAGCTGGCCGACAACCTCATTGCCCTGCGGGGAGTGCGTTCTGGCGAGCTGGCCATGAGTTCCACTGGTGAACACCTGCATTGAGCAGAAGGGTGTGGCATTCAATCTTTTTTAACTGCCGATTTTAATTTTCTGTAATCCTTGATCTTCTGCTGCCAGAGCGCTGGGCCTACTTTGTGTATGGAATCGCCCCGGCTGTCCACGGCAACTGTCACCGGCATGTCCTCTACCTCAAACTCGTAAATGGCCTCCATGCCCAGATCGGCAAAGGCCACCACTCGTGCTTTTTTGATCGCCTTGGAGACCAGATAGGCCGCGCCGCCAACGGCCATCAGATAGACCGCCTCATGCTTTTTGATAGATTCGATGGCAATATCCCCCCGTTCTGACTTGCCGATCATGCCCAGCAGACCGGTCTGGGACAGCATCATCTCGGTATATTTATCCATGCGGGTGGCGGTGGTGGGCCCGGCAGGGCCGACGACCTCGTCGCCAACCGGATCAACCGGGCCGACGTAATAGATAAATTTGCCGTTAAAGTCCACATTTTCCGGTAGAGGTTCACCATTGACCAGTAGCTTCCGGATGCGACTATGGGCGGCATCCCGTCCCGTGAGGATAGTACCATTCAGGAGCAGGGTCTCGCCGATTTTCCAACTGGTAATCTCTTCGCGGCTGATGCCATTAAGCTGGACCCGTTTCACTCCTGGCCCCAGTTCCCATTTTATCTCCGGCCAGTCTTCCAGGTGTGGCGGCTCAAAATGTGCAGGGCCACTGCCATTGAGAGTAAAATGGATATGACGGGTGGCGGCACAGTTGGGGATCATGGCCACCGGCAGGGAGGCCGCATGCGTTGGGCAATCCTTGATCTTGACATCAAGCGCCGTGGTCAATCCGCCCAAACCCTGCGCGCCGATTCCTAAATTATTGACGGCTTCATATATCTCCAGGCGCAGCTCTTCGACCAGGCTCATTGGCCCCCTTTCAATCAGCTCCTGGATATCGATGGGCTCCATCAGCGATTCCTTGGCCAGTACCATGGCCCGATCAACGGTCCCGCCAATGCCGATTCCCAGGATTCCTGGCGGGCACCAGCCGGCTCCCATGGTGGGCACGGTCTTCACCACCCAGTCAACAATGGAGTCGCCTGGATTTAAGATCTTGAATTTACTTTTGTTCTCCGAACCGCCGCCCTTGGCCGCAATGCGGATATCGATAGTGCTGCCGGGGACAAGTTCGGTATAAATCACCGCCGGGGTGTTGTCCCCGGTATTTTTACGAGAACCAGCGGGGTCGGCGAGCACTGAGGCGCGCAGGGGATTTGCCGGGTTGAGCCAGGCCCGGCGAACTCCGGCATCCACTAGCTCCTGGATACTCATATCCGTATCAAATCGGCACTGCATGCCCACTTTCAGGAAAACGGTGACAATGCCGGTGTCCTGACAGATCGGACGCTGGCCCATGGCTGCCATCCGGGAGTTGATCAGGATCTGGGCCATGGCGTCTTTGGCCGCCTGGTTCTGTTCTTTTTCATAGGCGCGGGCCATGGCTTGAATAAAATCAAGGGGGTGGGCGTAGGAGATGGCTTGCAGGCTGTCGGCAATCGAGCTGATAAAGTCTTCTGGGTTGATTATGGTCATAGTCGGAAAGATGGAAGAGAGAAGAGGGGATAGGTGTCGCATTCAAGGTGAATGAAGTTCTGATATGTAATCCTCATTGCAGTATAGCGAGTGAAGATGCATTTCACAATATCGGGCAGGATCAGTTTGACAGTTTTTTGTATAGCGTGCTATAGTTATGCGGTTTATGATACGCAATCAGGAGAAGCATAAATAGTGAAGAAAAATCTATAGGGAAATCATCGAAGGGGTTGAAAAATGAATACAAGCATATCTGCACGGATGTTTCAACAGGCCAGAAAGGTTATTCCCGGCGGCGTAAACAGTCCGGTGCGGGCCTGTCGATCAGTGGGGTGCGACCCGGTTTTTATTGAACGGGCACAGGGGGCATCTGTTTATGATGTGGATGGCAATGAGTATATAGATTTTGTCTGTTCTTGGGGGCCAATGATCCTTGGACATGCCCATCCTGAGATTTTGGCCGCCATAGCCTCCGCAATGCAGCATGGAACGAGTTTTGGGGCGCCGACTCCAAAAGAAATAGAGCTTGCCTCCATGGTGGTGGACGCCCTGCCATCGGTGGAAAAGGTCCGTTTTGTCAGCTCTGGTACCGAGGCAACCATGAGTGCGGTTCGTCTGGCCCGAGGTTATACCGGGAAAAAGATAATTGTAAAATTTGATGGTTGTTATCACGGCCATGCTGATTCTTTTCTGGTCAAGGCAGGGTCGGGGGTGATTACCCTCGGTATTCCAGGCAGTCCAGGAGTGCCTGATGAGATAGTGAAGAATACCGTGTCTATCCCTTATAATAATGAAGCCATCCTTGAGAAAACCTTGCGTGATGCCTCGCTTGATATTGCCTGTGTGATTGTTGAGCCCGTGGCCGGCAATATGGGTTGTGTTGCCCCGGCCCCTGGTTTTTTGCAGAAATTGCGGGCACTCACCGCCGAGCTTGGCATCCTTCTTATCTTTGATGAAGTGATTACCGGGTTCCGTCTGGCCTATGGTGGGGCGCAGGAGTACTTTGGGGTCGTGCCTGATCTGACCTGTCTTGGTAAGATTATTGGTGGTGGCCTTCCGGTTGGGGCTTATGGTGGTCGGGCCGATATTATGGATCAGGTTGCTCCTGACGGGCCAGTCTATCAGGCTGGAACCCTTTCTGGGAATCCTCTGGCCATGGCCGCTGGTATTGCCACCCTGAAATTGCTCAAAAAAGAAGGATTTTACAAGCAGTTGAATGATAAGGCTGCCAGGTTTGCCGATCGTCTCAGAGAGATCAGTGACCAGACGAATATTCCCGTACAGTTGAATCGGGTGGGATCGTTGATGACTGGATTTTTTACTACTGAAAAGGTGTTTGACTTTGAATCTGCGATGACGGCTGATGCCGATCGTTATGGCCGGCATTATCGCCAGATGTTGTCTCAGGGGATTTATCTAGCCCCATCGCAGTTTGAGGTAGCATTTATCTCTGCGGCCCAGACTGAGAAACAACTGGAAATAGCTCTTGAAATGACTGAATGGTCATTCAAAAAATTAGCAAAAAATTAAAAAACCGTTGACTTTGACAGATGGGCGTGCTAACAGATTCGATTGTTTGTAAAAGAGTTCGTTCAGAGAACGAAGGTGGATGCGAAGATGTCGAAAATGAGCAAAGAAATGATCCACCTGCTGGGCAACTATGGTCATATTGGCTTTACCTTTGTTGCGGCCATCTTTGTCGGTATGGGGGGGGGAATCTATCTTGATCGAAAGGTGTTTGATGATCGAACGACCCCATGGTTTACGTTTATTGGGCTTGCGTTTGGTATAGCAGCTGGTTTTAAAAGTCTGTTTGATATTATTATCAAACAGCAAGATAAAGACTAAGGTCTGGGCGGTTGCAACAGAGTGTCGGATGAATTATTATCCCTGCGTAAGATTCAGGTGTTGAGTTGGGTTTGTCTTTTGGTTCTTTGTGTCGGGTCTTGGATCTTCTTGTCCTGGGAGTTTGCTTGGTCGGTAGCGGTTGGTGGGGTTGTATCCATTGTCAGTTTTATGTTGACCCACCAGGATGTAGCTCGCTTTATGGAGTCTCTCAATTCTTCAGAGGAAGGGCAGGGGGAAAAGAAGGCGCTTAGTGTCGGGAAATCACAATATATCATTAAATTTTGGCTCCGGTTGGCAGTCATTGGGCTTATCTTGCTCGTGCTCATCAAGAGCGGTAAGGTGAATATCTTTGGTTTGTTAGTGGGGCTGTCAACGGTAGTGTTTACCATTACACTGACAACAGTCAGTGCAGCGAAACACTATATTATCAGCAGCAGGAGGTAAGAAGGGTTATGGAACATCCAATACTGTTTATATCAATTATCCTGGAAAAACTGGGACTGCCCATTCCGCATGGCCCGGTCGGTCATACTCTAATTGAGCAATTGTGTGCTCCGTATATGACCTATACTTGGTTTACCATGATTTTTCTTATGGTAGTTGGCAAGTTGACCCTTGGTAACCTGGAGATAGTGCCAGGAAAAGGGCAGAATTTCTGGGAGATTATCATTGGTGGTATGGATAATTTTTTTGTTGAAAATATGGGAAGGGATTTGACCGATAAACTTTTTCCCATGATTGCCACCTTTGCCTTGTATATTGCCGTGGCAAATCTGATCGGGCTGATTCCAGGATTCATGTCTCCCACTTCAAGTATTAATACCACCCTTGCCTTAACCATTATTGTCTGGATAACCCATCATATCATTGGCTTTCGTGCCAATGGTTTTGCCTATCTGAAGCATTTTCTCGGACCTATGCCCGTGTTGATCCCCCTGATGCTTCCTATTGAGATTATCGCTAACGTGGCTCGTCTGTTATCGCTCTCTATCCGTCTTTTTGGAAATATCATGGCGAAAGAAACTCTTTTGGGTATCTTGTTTCTGCTGGCTGGTGCATATTTTGCCCCCCTGCCAATCATGATCCTGGGTGTCCTGGTTTCTCTGGTGCAGGCCATGGTCTTTGTGTTATTGACCGTTGTTTATTTTACCCAGTCCAATGAGCATGTGCATTGATGAAGTAAGCCTTAAATGGTTTTGGGTTGTAACTGAATTTTAGATTTTACAAAGGAAGAAGGCCAATAAACTTTAATTTTTTACAAGGAGAACATTATGGAAAGTAATTTGATGATTGGTTTGGTTTGTATTGGCGCTGCGCTCTCTATCGGTATTGCCGGTTTGGGAGCAGGTATTGGTATTGGTAATATTGGTAACGGTGCGACCCAGGGTCTTGCCCGTAATCCTGAAGTACAGCCAAAGATGATGACCTTCATGATCCTCGGTATGGCCCTTGCTGAGTCTGTTGCAATTTATGGCCTTGTTATTTCTTTGATCCTTTTGTTTGCAAATCCATTGATAAAATAGTATTTAGGTGTGATCGTAATTAAAAAGGCCACAGAGTAATCTGTGGCCTTTTTGCGTTTGTATTGTAGCAATATAGATAACAGCTACACAATGTTACCGAATGCATGACCATAACAGGGAAGATGTGGTTGCATCCGGTCGGGCCAGGAAGGAAAAAAGGCTTCCTGAGGCAGGGTTGCTTTTTGTCAATCCAACTGAGGCTCGTTACGCTGTGAGCAGGGTTGTTACCGATGGTGGGTGAAAAATGTTTCTTTTTAACAGCTCTCTCTCTGTGAATAGTGACGAGACTTTTTTGTGACCGGCCCAGCGGTTGGGGCGCTCCATGGCAGTTTTGTGCCTGGAGAAATTGATTATCCTTGGGCCAGACGTATTCTTCTGGTTGGGTGGTGTGGCCTTGCAACCGGTTTTAGAAGTCGGTAATGTGTTTACTACTGGGGCAGGTATTATGTGGAGAGCAGGACGTCCCGGTATTATAGTAGTGATCATGAACCGAAACCCTCCGCAACTGATTTCCTGGTTACCCCAAACCCTTGATCAGAGTGGGATCGTATGGCAGGAAGGAAGGGTTTGGTCAACAGATGCTCCTTATCGTGAATCGCGGGAACTGAACTGCTGGCCGCGTTTGCATCAGGAACAGGATATCGCAGCCATTGATATGGAGTATTCGGCGCTCTGTACAGTTGCCCATTTTTGAGGAATTGAATTTGCTGCTTGTATGCTTGTCTCCGATGAGTTATGGCAGAAACAATGGAAACCTGGATTTGCAACATCTGCATTTTGCCTGCGGAGTCAGGAGTTGTTAATGGCAGCCATGGGGGCCAAGTAATAGGAAAAAGGATAAAAAATATGGCCAGTTTTCACTTAATTAGTCTGGGTTGTCCTAAAAACCTGGTGGATTCAGAGTTGATGTTCGGGCTTTTAGAACAAGCAGGCTGGGTGTTTGAAGAAGACCCGGAACAGGCGTCGATTTTGCTTGTTAATACCTGTGGCTTTATCCAGTCGGCGGTGGAAGAGGCTATTGATGAAATCCTGGAGCTATCCCGTTATAAACAGGAAAACCCAGATAAATTATTGGTCGTTACGGGTTGTATGGTGCAACGTTACCGGGAGGATCTTCTTGCTGAACTTTCCGAGGTTGATCTTTTTATTGGGACTGATGGTTTTCATCAGATAGTGCCACTGGTGGAAGCTGTGATGACGGGAACCTCGAGGAGCAAGGTGCATGTCCCCGAACGATTTCTGATGGATAGCACTATGCCTCGTCGTATTTCCACCCCTTTTTATCGATCCTGGTTGAAGATCACGGAGGGGTGTAATAACCGCTGTTCCTATTGTATGATTCCATCAATCAGAGGCGAGTTACGGAGCAGAACCACAGCCGATCTTGTCAAGGAGGCTGCATACCTGGAACAGCAGGGTGTGCGGGAGCTTTCACTTATCGCCCAGGATCTTACGGCCTACGGAGATGATCTGGGAGAATCCATTCATCTTGTTGCCTTGCTCAAGGCCCTTCTGGTCGAGAGCACTATCCCATGGATTCGTCTTATGTATCTCTATCCATCAGGGATTAACGAGGCGTTGCTTTCCTTGATGGCCGATCAGCCGCGAATTGTTCCTTATATGGATATCCCCTTTCAGCATGTCAGCGATACGGTACTCAGGCGTATGAACCGTCATTATGCAAGTGATGACCTGTATCAGCTTATTGCTCGCATCCGCTCGTACCTCCCCAATGTGGCCTTACGTTCTACCCTGATGGTCGGTTTTCCCGGTGAAACCGATGATGACGTGAGGCAGCTTGAACAATTTCTAAGGGAGGCTCAACTTGATCATGTGGGTGTCTTTGCCTATGCCAATGAGGATGGGTGTCCCTCGGAACATTTTGCGCACCAATGTTCCGAAACAGAAAAGAATGATCGTCTGGATTTTATTCTTGGGGTGCAGGCAGAGGTGTCGGAGAAAAATTTACAGAAATATGTGGGGCGAGTGGAAGCAGTACTGGTGGAGGGGGTGAGCCGGGAAACAGATCTGCTGCTGGAAGGACGTACCCGCTTTCAGGCACCTGATATTGATGGCTGTGTTTATATTACTGATGGTAATGCCAATCCTGGAGATATTGTGCAAGTTCGCCTGAACGAAGCTCAAACATATGATTTGGTTGGAGAAATTGTGGACTGATGGGTCTTTGAGGTATGGTAAAGATTAAAGACCCTTGTATAGCCTCTGATTATTTCTTGTCATGCGAGTTGACCTGTTCCCGTAACTCTTTTCCTACTTTAAAAAAAGGGAGCTTTTTAGGGGCGACTTCTATCTTTTTACCACTTTTCGGATTACGTCCTTCATACGAACGGTAATGCTTGATCACGAAACTGCCAAAGCCACGAATTTCAATATTGTCGCCTTTGGCTAAGGCCGCAATCATCGTTTCGATAATAGTATTGGTGACAGCTGCCGCTTCGCGATGAGGAAGGTCAACTTCTTGGGCCAGGGCTTCAATAAGTTCTGATTTGTTCATGTCTTACTCCTGTAAATGCGGGGTGCTGTCGTATTGTGAAAAGGTTTGGAGTGAAAAGTGATAGCCGCATAAAAATACTGTCTTTTCAGGGTCGTTTACAGCATGTTTCACCTTGGAAAGACGAGTGAGAAAACTTTATCTTATCCCTGTAAGATAGGTTGAACCGTTGTTTAACAATCACGGGACTCTGGAAAAATATCATGATTGGCATAACGAGCTGTAACGAAAAGGTTAAGTCGCTCTTCATCCATCCAGAGTATTCGGGGCGTTTGTCCATGGCCTGAAAAGGTAATGGTTATGCTGCAACGACTCTTGAATCTTAACTGTTTAAGTTTAATCAACTATTTGTTGTTTTGTAAAGGGATTTTCTTGATAAATATTTTTTTAAGATCTTCAGGGGTGAGGATGCGATATTTCCCTGTTAAGAGTCCCTGGAGAAAGAGGTGGCCATAAGCAATGCGTTTCAGGTGTAAAACAGGATGGCCAACAGCCTGGAACATTTTTCTTACCTGGCGTTTTCTCCCTTCATGAATGGTTATTCTGATGCTGGTTGTTCTCGTTCCCTGAGCCATTACTGTAAGCTTGGCCGGGGCCGTTTTTTTCCCTTCCAGCAGGATGCCGTGCTCTAGTTTATTGAGAATTTTTTCTGATGGCCGTCCCACTACCTGTGCCTCATAGGTTTTTGTGACCTCATGGCTGGGATGTTGAATCTTCTGGGCAAGTTCCCCGTCGTTAGTAAGGATCAGGGCCCCTTCAGTATCAAGGTCCAGTCGTCCAACCGGGAACAGGCGGATGTTGATACCACGGAGCAGGGAGGTGACGATGGGGCGCCCCTGGGGGTCTGACAGAGTAGTCACATAACCTTGTGGCTTGTTGAGCAGGACATAGAGAAATTCGGTGTGAGGGGTGACGATTTTGCCGTTCAGACGTACTTCTTGCGTGGACGGGTCGATCTGTGTTCCCATGGTGGTGACCACCTCGCCATCCACGGTTATCTTCCCCTGAGCTATTATCTCTTCTGCCTTTCGTCTGGAGGCAATGCCGCATCCGGCAAGGTACTTCTGCAAGCGGACTGTTTCACTCATCGGAGGTTTGGGGGCAGCAGGGTGTGGATGCGTTGGTCAACCCGAGTTTTCGTGGCCTCATCGACCTCGAGGACATCCGTGTACCAGGGCTTCAGCCGGCAGTCAAAGACGATGGGCGGGGTCAGGCCAACATGGAAGCGCTGGACAGCTGTGGCCGCGCCATGGATATCGGCGGCCGGCTCAAAACGGGTGAACAGGGTCCAGAGGAATTCCTGCATGGAGCAGGTGGCCTCAGCACTGTTGTCAACAAGAATGATGACTGGCCAGTTCGCCAATCCTGCCCATTGGCACAGCTGTGTAGCCAGCCCTGGCGCTTCCTGATATGTGCTCCCCTGGAGAACGAGCGTTCCGGGCATGAAGGCTACTGGACGTGTGCAGGAAGGAGGTAGCGTGCCTGAAAATATGGCTTGTAGTTCCCGTTTTTTCTCTTTTCCCAGTCCCATCATCATCGCCTTGGATCCCTTGTTGACCGAGGGACCGGTGTAATCAAGGGTATCCTGGGAGACATTAGCAAAGACAAAAAGGTCACGGTCCCATTCAATTCGTTCCAGGACATGGGCCCATAATTTACGGAAATCGGTGATATCAATATCGCCATCGGTGATGATCAGAAATTTGGTCAGGGAGAGCTGGCCCTCTCCCAGGATTCTGAGGCCGCAGGCAAAGGCCTCACGCGGATAGCGGTCCTGGACCCGGGCCGCGGCCAGACAATGAAATCCGGTTTCACCAAAAGTCTTCAGTTCTTGAACCCCTTTCATGACCAAGGGGAAAAGTGGAGAGAGCAGTTCCTGCAGGAAGTCACCAATAAAATAATCCTCCTGCCTGGGGCGACCGACCACGGTTGCCGGATAAATGGCCTTGTGACGATGATAGAGGTGGCTGACCTGAAAGACAGGGTAGTCATGCTGTAAGGAGTTATAGCCATAATGATCGCCAAAGGGGCCTTCCGGACGCCGAATATGGGGCGGGACTTGTCCCTTGATGGCAAATTCGGCGTTGGCCACCAGGCGATGTCCGCCCCTGGGATCAGCGACCATCTCCAGTTTTTTGCCCATGAGCAGGGAGGTGAGCATTAGTTCAGGGATATCTTCCGGCAGAGGGGCAATGGCTGAGAGCATAAGGGCAGGGGGGCCGCCGATGTACAGAGTGAGCGGCAGTGATTGATTCAATTTCTCGGCCTCATGATAGTGGTAGCCACCTCCCTTGTGGATCTGCCAGTGGATGCCGGTGGTGGTGTCATCGTGACGCTGGATGCGGTACATGCCAAGATTATGGCCGTGGCCGTCCGGGTGCTCAGTATACACAAGGGGTAGGGTGACAAAGGGGCCGCCGTCACTGTGCCAGGAGGTGAGCATGGGCAGGCTGCTCAAGCGGGCGGGTATTTGACAGTTTTCCAGGATCGCGCCCTTGCGGGTCTCTTTCAGACCGATTTTTAATCCTTCCGTGAACAGGTGCCGATTGTCCCACAGCTTTTTCATCTTCAAGGGCATGATGGTCTCGGTAAGATGCACTAGGTCGCGGATAAATTGCTGTGGCCTGCGGCCAAAGGCAAGCTCAAGACGTTTATTCGTGCCAAAGAGATTGGTCACCACGGGAAAAGTACTACCCTTGACCTTGGTGAAGAGCAAGGCTGGACCCTGCCTGGCAATTACACGGCGATGAATCTCGGCGATCTCCAGATACGGATCAACCTCTTGATCGATAACGAGCAACTCTCCTTCTTGTTCGAGCAGGTTGAGATAACTGCGCAGATCATACAGAGTCGTGTCGGTCATGATTTATTCTTTTCCTTCTGGATGATGCGGATGGTGCTCGTCCTGGAGGAACAGGCGATGGTATTCTTCTTCGCTGAGATTGCGCTTCAGGATACCCGTGAAGAAATTGACAAATGAATGAATTTCCTGTTCGGAGAGGCGCTGGCTTAGAAAGTCAGCAAATTCCTGTCTGCCTGCCAGTTGCAGAAAACAAGAGAGTGATTGCTGATCCAGTTGTTGGTTCAGGCCAAAACAAATCTGATTGGAATCAAGGGGCATGATAAAATCAAAGAGGTTTGGAAACCGTTACGAAATAATCATCGCTGATGCCACTACTATATTTCTGAGTATTATACAGCCACAGCTTATACCAATCATGACACTTCAATGATATGGTTATTTTTGAATGTGCCTCTGGAGGAAGCTCAGCTAAAGATTCCTGAGCACCACATATACTTGGATCCTGCCTGCGTGGGAATAACACTAACTGTCGTGGTTCACCACCTAATCTAACAGTTACCGATTTTTCAATCATATCTGTTTATTAAATTCAAACTATGAAGGTTAGATTAAATTCAAACTATGAAGGTTTGAGGTAATCTGACCTTTAGTCTTTCATATCCAGTTGATAATAATGTCGTTCTACCTTGCCGCAATATTTTCTGTTCCTCTGTCTGTTAATATCCTCAAGAGGGACAATTTATATTCAATGAAAATATATACCTCTAAACAATTCTCAGTTTCAACAAAGAACATGATTTAAACAAGCATTCAATAATATGGCTCTGTCTTATTTTCAGTTAAACCGGAACATGAGCCAAGCAGGCGTTGAGCAAACGTATTGGCAGCTCATATTCCCAGAAACGGCGATTAAACCGGTAACAAAATCCACTAATATATTCATGTAAATATTTGTGAGACACACCATGAAATGTACCATTTAGGAA
>CAITDH010000256.1 GCA_903891045.1 uncultured Desulfobulbaceae bacterium
CCAAAGCAAAGCCGAGGAGAATGCCGATGAAGCTCAAAGAGAAGATATCATGGTTGATGGGCCATGTCCAAAGAAGTTTGTTTTCCCATCTTAACGAATGCCTTGATACGCGTCTTACCGAGCAGGAACAACGGCTGGTAACAATTCTTGAGGTTGTCCAGGTTGAAAAGTATGTTCCCAGCAGTGTAGTTGCCCCGTGGCTGGGCAGTAAACCTCTTGATCGGCAAGCCATTGCCAGAGCATTTGTAGCAAAGGCAGTGTATCGGATTCCCGCAACCAGTGACTTGCGACGGGCACTTCTGGCTACCAAAAACCTTCGGCGGATCTGCGGATTCATATCCCCTTGATTCAATAACAAACTCTTCTTCGCCACCTATTACCGTTTTAAAACGGACATCACGTAAATAAAAGGATTGAATCGTTCGACATTGTTCAGTATAGTTTTCATAATCGGTATAATAGGGTAATGCTCCTTATTTTTTACGCCAATTTCTCATAGGTTTTACAGAAGAGACATAATTGTAAACAGGCCGTGCCTGTCCTTTCTTTTTCATTTACTTCTCCATAATTATGAGTTTCTCATCAATGTACACAAAACACAGACCCTCCCCAAGACCTGTTCATCTGATTCGCTCCAATTATGGTTTTACCCTTATTGAATTGTTGGTCGTCCTTATCATCATTGGCATTCTGGCTGGATATGTCGGACCAAAGATCATGGGTCATCCGGAAGAGGCTAAACGCACCATGGCTGCTGTGCAAATCACCAGCCTGGAAACAGCCATTGAGTCATACAAGCTCGACAACGGCGCTTATCCCTCGACTGAACAAGGGTTGCAAGCCCTGGTTGAGGCCCCAGCCACCGGTAGACTTCCGGCAAAATGGCGCACGGGTGGTTATCTTGCCAAAGGAAAAGTTCCCAAAGACCCATGGGGCAACGACTACGTCTATCTCTGCCCTGGAAGTCACAGTGACTTTGATATTATCTCTTATGGAGGTGATGGTCAGGCCGGCGGGGAAGGTGATGACGTTGATATCACCAACTGGGCAAAGGAATAGCGGGTGGCCCTTGCATACTTGTGATGAATCATCCCACAAGTACAGGTATCACCTGTTAATGTATTCTCAAAAAATGTCCTTGCTTGCATCTACCCCTGTTCCGCATGGCCGCTTTGCAAACCAACAGGGATTTACCCTGCTGGAGCTGATCATCGTCTGCCTACTGATTACGGTCAGTCTGGCATTCAGTGTCCCTAATCTCCGTCAGGCCTTGGTTATTGATCAGCTTGCCGCCAATTCCCGAAAGGTTATGGCTTTGATTAAAGAGGTTCGAAACCTGGCAGCGCAAAAGCAGCAACCTTACCTTATTCACTTTGATCTTGATCGGAAAAAGATCTGGTATCAACAGGATGTACCCGCATCAAAGGAAGAAAAAAAGCAAGAACATCATCACCCCAGCATTCAGTTCCCCCCGTCTGTTCGCATTCAGGATCTCCAGATCGGAACCACGGAAAAGAAAACGTCCGGAGAAGTCGTCCTCTGGGTCAACAGGCAGGGATATCTGGAGCAGACCATCCTCCATCTGGCCGATGACCAGGATAATATCATCAGTCTTATTTTTTCTCCCTTTTACCGCACGATAAAGGCCTATGACACCTATATTAGTCTGGAGTAAAAATTATTTTTCTTTCGTGCCAGGATTTGCGCATAAGCATGGGGGGTTCACCCTGCTTGAAGTCATGATTGCCATTTCCCTGCTCGCTATTGCCCTGACCACCCTGTTTGGCTCTCAGTCGCAAAGCGTCTCCCTAGGTTCGACCACCAAGTTCAACACCCAGGCACCATTTCTGGCTCAACTGAAGCTGGCAGAATTCACCAGAGCCACCGAAAGACCAACCTTCGATAGTGGTGATTTCGGCGATCAATTTCCAGGGTATCAATGGAAAATAGAGACAGAAGATGCAAATCTGGAAGCATCAAAAATACTGAGCAAAGTTGGAGACACGCTCCAACGGCTTACCCTGACCGTTTCTTGGGGCAACAACAGCTATGTGTATGAGATTAAAAGCTATCTACTCAAAAAGACGGCAGGTTAAAAGCCGTTACGAAATAACCATTATATTTTTATCCATTTCGTTACGACTCCTTATTCCGGTTTTATTACCCAGATGATGACATTGTTTTTTACAACGACCTGATGCAAAAAAGATCGTACCGAAGCAGCGGATTTACTCTTCTTGAGATCCTGATGGCGATTTCCATTCTTGCCATTGTCATCTCTCTGGCATATGGCTCATATCGGGCCACCTTTCGCATTATTGACAGCACCGAATCACAGACGGAGATATACAATAAGGCCCGCATTGCCATGGATCGGATAAGCACCGACCTTGGCTCTCTGTATCTGGGGACAAACGGTTTTCTCCAGGGAAAACCACAAAACCTTGGTAACAGAGAGGCAGATACAGTACGGTTCACATCCACCGCCCATCTTGTCTTGAACAGGAAAGAACAAGCAGCCGGATATGCTACCATCGGCTATACCGTAGAAGAAGATCCCGAGACCAAGGGCTTGCGTCTTTTTCGTCAGGACGTGGCCTTTCGACCCGTAGAGGGCGAAGCACCTGAGACCAGTAAAGGATTGCTTCTCTGTGATGGCTTGCAGGAAGTCAAGTTTTTCTATCATCGGAACAAGCAGGAAAAGCAGGACAACTGGGACAGCAAAGAGATCGAGAAGGCTGATACCAAGGCGCGTAAGCTGCCCGACTGGATTGAGATCAATCTTCTTTTTATTGATCCTGTCGTCGCCGACAAACCCATCTGGTTTTCAACGGCAGTCACTTTTCCTGGCACCGATCCAAGCGGAGTAAAACCATAAGATGCCGTCCTTTTCTTTCTTCTCTGCCTTCTCTCCCATAAAAAACAATCGAGGCATGGCCCTGCTGATTGTCTTGACCGTCATCAGCCTGATTGTTGCTCTTACCATCCAGTTTAATAAAAATATGCGCCAGAACCTTCTGGCCTCGGGAATCCAGAGCAAAAGTGGCAAACTGGAGGCTATGGCCAGTTCTGGAGTTAATCTGGCCATGGCAGTCCTGATAAAAGACGCAAAAGACAATGAGCACGATTCGCTCCAGGAGTCATGGGCACTTTTGGCCGACGAAGATCTGTCCAAACTTTTTGACGCTGGTTTGCTGACGATTAAAATCATCGACAATAATGGGAAGTTCCAGATCAACAGTCTGGTTCACAACAAAAACCAGCAACCTGATGGTAAAAGTCCACAACAGGTAACCGTGCAGGAACAGGATACCCGTAATATCCTGTGGCGATTACTCCGCCAGGAGCCTTTTAATGTGGAAGACAGCGTCGCTCGAACCATTATCGATTCGCTCATTGACTGGATTGACAGCGGAGATGGTGACGGGGAACAGGAATATGGCGCCGAATCCAGTTATTACCAGTCTCTGGATCCGTCCTACGCCTGTAAAAACGGCCCGGTAGAGTTCATTGAGGAACTTCTTCTGGTGAAAGGGTTTACCCCCGAACTGCTTTTTGGCACGGAAAAACATCCTGGCCTGGCCGCGTTGCTGACCATCCGGGGGAATGATGGACAGATTAACATCAATACCGCCGACCCTCTTCTGCTTCAGGCCCTGCATGAAGATATGACCAAAGAAATGGCCGAGGACATGCAGGCGTTCAGGTCAGATAAAAAGAATAAAGACAAACTGGCCTCAACGGCATGGGTTGCCGAGGTTCTTCCTTTCTTTACCGGACAAAATGCGTTAAAGAATATAACAGTAAAAAGTCAGTCGTTTACCATCTTCTCTCATGCCCAACTGGACTCTATGGAAAAAAATATCGTGGCCACCGTGCAGCGAGAAGAGAAGCAGAAGATCACTCTCCTGAGCTGGAAGGTTCAATAACTCAGGTGGATAGACAGAATGTTGAAGGTTTTTAGGGACAAAGAATGCGTAATCTACTACACTCAGAGTTTTTGAGATGGCAGCAGTGATGATTGATATACTTCAGTTTTCAGCCTTACTACCCGAGTAGTTATAAATAAAAGTTGAATACCCAATGAGCAGTAAATTTCTTGCTATTGACATCAAACACGACTTGCTCACCGCAATCGTCTTTACTGTTGACGCCAAAGCAATGCACATCATCGACCAGACGATGGTGATAGTTGCCGACCGGTCCTTTGAAGAGGTATTGATGGAGTTGAGTCAGAAGATTGATTGTCAAGATGCATCCTGCCATATTGCCTTTGAGGCCGAGTCTTTTTTTTATCGTAATCTCTTGTTGCCTTTTACCGACACGAAAACCATCGATAAGATCCTGCCCTTTGAGCTGGAAGAAAATACTCCGGTAAAAATAGATCGACTGCTCATCGATGCAATGATTGCAAGGGAAGGGAAACAAAAAAGTCAGGTCATTGCCGCCATGATTGATCGGGATCTCCTGGCAACGCGACTTGTAACCTTGCAGGCGCTGGGAATTGATCCGGAAACGGTGACTATCTCCGGCATCCCGATTGCCCTTCGCCTGACTCATACCCCTGACCTGCCTGCAGATTTTCTGCTCCTTACTCTTGATCTGCAACGGGCAACCTTTATCCTTGTCCGTTCGGGTCACATCAGCGTGATCCGTTCGCTTGTTTTTGATCCAGGCCTTCAAGCGGGCTTCTATGTCGATCAGGACAGCCGGAGCATTAAGACTTTTCGACCAGAAAATCTTGAAAGTACCTTCCATGCATTGTGCATCGCCATTCAGCAGACCCTGCAGTCAGTATTTCACGCCCATGAGCTTGCGGTTTACCTGAGCGGACCTGTTAGCGCTTTGCCAGGCACAGTAGATCGCATACAAGCCGGACTGGGTCGTATCTGTAAGAGCTGCACCCTGGTAAGTGCTGTCCCGACGGACATGGACGGCCTAGTGACATGGGCGCCAAGGACGCAGGGCATGGATGCCTCAGTGTCGCTCGCTCCAGGGATCACCCCGGTGGAAGAGCGACCGGCGCAGGAGCAATCGACGGCCATGGACAGCAGGGTGCCGCCATTCATGCTAATTCAAGACGAAAAATGGTTGTCTGGCATTATGGAAGATTCGATAAATCTGGGTTGGCAGATTACAAGAAACTGGAAGGGCTTTAACTTCCGCAAAGAGGCCTTTGCCACCAGAAAGTCATTCACCGACAGCAGAACACTGGCATTTGTAATTGTTCTGCCTCTGATATCAGTCGTCCTACTGTCAATCCTTTATCTCTGGGTTGATTATAGCAAGCTTCTTAAAAAACAGAATGAACTCAACGCCCAAATCCATGCGGTATTTACGGAGACCTTGCCGGAAATAACCCGAATTGTTGATCCCCTTCAGCAGCTTCAGGTCAAGATTCGTGAGACCAGGCAGACCACCATGGACAAAGATGGCACACTGCCGGCAATGACCATTCTCGATATCCTTGCCGAAATATCGGCAAACATCCCGGGAACACTGGATGTCCGTCTGGCACATTTTGTCGTGGATGACAATGGGTTGCGTCTTAAGGGCACCACCGACACATTCAACACCGTGGATGCAATCAAGAAAGGGCTGGAGCAATCTCACGCTTTCAGCAATGTTGAAATCAGCGCGGCCAATCTTGATGCCAAAAGCTCAAAGATCCGATTTGAGCTGAAACTGACCATGAAAGGCGTATAACTCATGACAGTCTTGACTTTTCGCAACGCCATCCAGATGACTCTGGGTAAGACCGGCTTTAATAAACTGGAAAAACGTGAAAAACGCGTTGTTGTGGCCGGCGTCATCTTTCTCTTTTGTTTTATTTTGTTTCACTTTACTGTCTCTCCCCTGCTCCAGGCTCGGCAACAGACCCAAAAGGCATTGATCCAAAAAAAAGAGGATATCCTGAAGATTCGTCAACTCCAGGAAGAGTACCGTCAAATCCAGAACCAGGCGGTGAATATCCAGAACAGGTTGCAAAAAAGGAGCCCCTCTTTCACCCTCTTTTCTTTCATTGAAGAGCGTGCCACCAAGGCCAAGGTCAAACAACACATCAACTCCATGACCCCTTCAACCTCCGAGGGTGAAGGCCCGCTGCAGGAGTCCCGGATTGATCTCAAACTTGAGAAGATATCCCTGCAGCAATTGGTGGATTTTTTGCAGCAGGTTGAATCAACTGACGATGTTGTTGCGATCAAACGGATCTCGATCCAGGAAAACAGTAAAGAAGAAGGCTTGTTGGATGTGGTGATAAAGATTATAACATTTATAAAAAAATCCTGATTATGACCTTTTTCCAAAATACCTTCTGGCGTTGGTCGCTCTATGGCATTTATGCCCTGCTGCTGGTTGCGGTTTTGCTCTATCTCCGTTTTCCGACGCAAAAATTCAAGACCTTCTGCACCCAGGTTGTCAACCAACATTTCTCTGGCTATGAGAGTTCCATCGAGTCGTTGAGGTATCGGTTTCCACTCACCCTGGTGGCCAATAACCTGCGCCTGCAAGCCAAGAATCAAGTAGCGAAAGATGTCATTGACATCCCCAAAGTTACTCTTACCCCCAGCCTCAGTGGTAGAGGAAAGACCTTTTCCATCTCCATTACTGCTTATGGGGGAACACATCAGGCTACCCTGGCACTTGATCGTGCCCATAACACCTTTACCCTGCCAAAAATAGAGATCAATGGCCTTGACCTGGCCAAACTGTCCTGGCTACAGATCCAGACCGGACGCGCCATAACCGGTCTGCTCACGGCCCAGGGTAGCTATTCAGGGCAAAGCGGACAGGACATATCCAAGGGAACAGGGCAGGGCACTGTCTCTGTCAAAAACGGAACCTTCGAGCTGCTCGAGCCAATCCTGTCCCTGAAAAACATTGATGTCGTGAGTAGTGAAGCGCTCATCAAGCTGCAGGAGCAGAAGATGCTGCTGACCAAGGGGAAATTCAGTGGTAAAGAGCTAGAGGGAACCTTTTCCGGTCAGATGAATTCGCTGGGTGTAAACCTTGCTACCATGCAACTTGACTTGAAAGGCGCTCTGGCCCCTTTGCCTGCCCTGATTAAAAAGAGTGGACAAGACCTGCCATTATTGCAACAGTTACAAAAGAATCATGCGCCCCTTCCCTTTCAACTGCAAGGGACGATCGGTAAACCTGTCTTTCGTTTTGATTCTTAACATGACCAAGAGAATGGTAAATCATTTCAAAAAAGTAATCCCTTTTATCATTATCACCATACTGGCGATAGGTGGGGTTGAAACATTCTACAGGATTCCTTTTACTCGGCTTATGCAAACAAGCCGGGAGCTAAAGGTTCAAGATGCAGGAACAAAAATTGCCGCCCCTGTCGAAAACGGGCAGAAGAAACGTCCAGACTCCCAAACAATTCTCAAGCGTAATCTCTTTGGCCCTCCCCCTAAAGAAGTAAAGGTCCCGACAGCAGAGCCGCCTGCCCCTGACAAGCTTGCAGCTACAACACTTGATTTGAGCCTGCTTGGCACCATTACCGGGCCGCCTAATACCCGCCGCGCCATTCTCCTTAACAAAAAAAAGAAGGTACAGGATATCTATTGTCAGGGTGATAAGGTACAGGGCGCTTTGATCAAAGAGGTCCAACGTGGTAAAATTATCCTCAATGTAAACGGCAAAGAGGAGATGCTTGTCCCGGAAACTCCGAAAACAACACCCGGTGCTGCAGCAATCCCTAATTTCTCCTCGCCGATACAACCGGCGGATATGGGACAGGTGCCCCCCCCTGAGGTACCTGTAGAAAGTGGGTTAGAACAACCTATGCCCATAGTAACCCCGGAAGCTCCAGAAGTGGCAGATCCCAATTTACCTAACATCAACAAACGACCCGACACCAATAATCCGCCCGACGCCAATAATCCACCCAACACCAATAATAATCAGGAAAAGCCATGAGTTTGATTCATCTTTCACAAATCTCTTGCCATCGGAAGGTGCTTTGTCTGCAAATTGTTGTCACCCTGCTGCTGCAATTTACTCCCTCGCTTTCTGCAGCTCAGGATGCGGCTACAAAACAATCACCGACTAAAATATCACAGGATAAAAATTCCGAACGATTCATTACCATTGATTTTGACAATGTCGATATTCACCTGTTCATAAAATATATCAGTGAGTTGACTGGGAAAAATTTTGTGGTCGATAAGGCGGTACAAGGGAATGTCACTATTGTCTCTCCCACCAAGATATCAGATGATGAGGCCTATCAGCTCTTTGAATCAGTTCTAGAGGTAAACGGGTTTACAACTGTAGGGGCTGGTGCTATCACCAAAATAATACCAACGGCGCGCGCGCTTTCCCAGAATATGAACACCCTCAACCATGGTGAACCGTCTCGACCTGAAGACAAGATCGTCACCCAGATCATCCCCCTGCACTACACCACTCCTGAAGAGATGAAAAAGGTGTTGCTTCCCCTTGTTTCCAAGACATCGGTGGTCATTGCCCACACCCAGTCGGGAATGTTGATTGTCACCGAAACCCTCTCCAACATCCAGAAACTGCTGACCATTATTGAGGCCATTGATGTTCCGCTCACCGATGAAGAGATTTCGGTGATCCCGCTTACTCACGCCTCCGCCACTATAACCGCCACGGCCGTCAATGCCATTTTTCAGCAAACCCAGGGTTCCAAAGCGGCCAATCCTCAATCTTCCCTTAAAGTCGTGGGCTATGAACCCATTAACAGTCTTATTCTGGTGGCATCGCCTGTAAATGTCACTCGGGTCAAAGGGTTGATAGCCATGCTTGACACCGAGATGAAGCAGAACGAGGGGAATATCCGTGTGGTCTATCTGCAGCATGCAACGGCCAAGGATCTGGCGACAGTCTTGACCGCCCTGCCTGGTCAACAGTCCAGTGATCCGGCAAAAAAAGGGGAGGCCCCGACCATCTCCAAAGATGTCAAGATCATGCCCGATACCGAAACCAACTCCCTGATCATCACCGCCTCCCGTAGTGAATTCCAAGAGCTGGAAAATGTCATCAAAAAACTCGATATCCCCAGACGGATGGTCTATCTGGAAGCGCTGATCATGGAGGTGGATGCTGATTCTTCCTTTGATGTCGGAGTCAACTGGATGGCGGGCGGTACCTTTCACGATGGCACCGGGCAGATGCTCACCGGATTTGGCGGCAGTGACGGCTATAAACTGTCAAGCACCATCGGTTATGCTCCTGCAGTTGCGGCTACTGCTACGACTGCGGCTGTTCCCGCAACTGCCGCCATTCCTCCGGGATTTTCTCTCGGTATCCTCAAGCAGGGCATTCAGATCGGCGGCGTCACCTTCCCGGACATCGGCGCCGTATTAAGGGCCTACAAGACAGATAGTAATGTCAATGTTATTGCCACTCCACAGATACTGACCACTGACAACAAAAAAGCAGAGATCAGTATCGGTGAGAATACCCCCTATCTCACCAGAACACAGGCCGCAATAGATAATACAGGCACGAAAACAGGCACGGACACAAGCTCCATTGGCTATCAGAACTATGAATACAAGGATATTGCTACCAAGCTGACCATTACCCCGCAGATCAATCAGGCCGACATCCTACGTCTGGAGATCGCCACCGAAGTCAGCAAGCTCAAGGCCGGATCTGCGGCTGACAAACCTACCACCTTCAAACGCACCGCCACCACTACCGTCCTTGTCAAAGACAACAATACCATTGTCATCGGCGGCATCATTGGTCAAGACGACACCGAAGGTGAGTACAAGATTCCGCTCTTGGGGGACATTCCGGTACTCGGCTGGCTCTTCAAGGATAAAAAAACCAGTCGAAAAAAGACGAACATGTTCATCTTTATCACCCCTCGGATCATTAAAAATCCTGGAGATATGACCGGGGTCACCGCCATCAAAACCGACACTATCGAAAAGGATCTCCCGGAAGCAAGGCAACTCCTGGCAAACCCGATTGACAATAACCATGTTATGTCCTTGATTGATCAGGGATTTGAACAGATGCAGAAAGGTAACTATGCAGAAGCTAAAGAACTCTTCAACGAGACCCTGGGCATTGATCCTCATAATTCTTACGCCCAGTTCAATCTTGGTGCCATCAGTGAACGAGAAGGAAATCCCCGGCAAGCGGTCAAGCTGTACCAGATGATTCTCGACAATGTCAGCGTTCAGGCAGCTGCTAATTCCTCAAATCCCAACAAGGTGGATAGCGCTCTGCTTCAGGCCTGTAAGGAAAACATTGAGCGATTACAGAAGACGCAACCGCCTGCCATGGAATCTAATAACCCATGAACCAGTTACAAAATATCCTAACAGAACGCTTTCACTTGCCGCCTGAGGCCTGGGAACAGGCCATGGAGAACAGGCAAGAAAAAGGCGGACAACTGGTCCGAATCCTGATTAGACTGAACGATATTGACGAAATTGATCTCCTGGAAACCCTGGGGAGTCAGCTCAACATGGAGGTTACGCGCACGCTACCTCCCGAAATTCAGACTGATTTCACAGCCAGTATTGCTATTGCCTTTTTGAAAAAAAACGCCATGGTCCCAGTGGCAATACTTGATGATGCCTATATTGCCATCAATGATCCTTTCAGCTTTCAGGCCTTTGACGATCTCTGTGCTATCCTGGGATGGAACGGTGTCCGGCCTGTCCTCTGTCCCTTGGCGGCCATTACCACCGCCATCAATTTTGCCTATGACATGACTCAGGATTCAGCGGCAGAGGTGATGCAGGATATCGATAGTGAAGATCCGGAGGCCCTTTTTTCTGAAATTGAAGAAACCGAAGATTTGCTTGATGATACCAGTGACGCTCCGGTTATCCGTCTGGTGAACCTCATGTTCTCGCAGGCTGTGCGTGACAATGCCTCGGATATCCATATCGAGCCCTACCAAAACAGCCTGAAGATTCGCCAGCGCCTTGATGGTATCCTCTATGATATGCTCAGTCCACCCAAGCATGTCCAGTCGGCCTTGA
This sequence comes from uncultured Desulfobulbaceae bacterium, assembly GCA_903891045.1. Taxonomy (GTDB): domain Bacteria; phylum Desulfobacterota; class Desulfobulbia; order Desulfobulbales; family Desulfocapsaceae; genus UBA2270. Next base: position 10,986 of record CAITDH010000256.1, read on the forward strand.
TCTCCCGAATCAAGATCATGGCTAATCTGAATATTGCTGAAAAGCGTCTGCCGCAGGATGGGCGTATTGAGTTAAAGGTCGGTAATAAAGATGTTGATATCCGGGTCTCTACCCTGCCCACCTCCTTTGGTGAACGGGTCGTGCTCCGCCTGCTCGATAAATCCTCAGTGCTGATTACCTTAACCGAACTGGGCATGCCGGATGATCGCTTCATCCCTTTTTCGGAACAGATCAAGGCAGCCAACGGCATTGTGCTCGTCACCGGCCCTACCGGTAGTGGCAAGACCACAACCCTCTATGCGGCCCTGACCTCCATCAATAACACCGACATCAATATCATTACCATTGAAGACCCTGTCGAATACAGGATCAGCGGTATTGGGCAGGTCCAGGTTAATCCCAAGATCAATCTTACCTTTGCCTCCGGCCTTCGTTCCATTGTCAGGCAGGACCCCGATGTTATTCTGATAGGTGAAATCCGGGATACCGAGACTGCCGAGATTGCCATCCAGTCCGCCTTAACCGGTCATTTGGTCTTTTCTACTCTGCACACCAATGATGCCGCCAGCGCCATCACCAGACTCGTTGACATGGGTGTCGAGCCCTTTCTTCTCTCGTCATCCATCAATGCCATCCTTGCCCAGCGTCTGGTTCGTATCATCTGTCCCCACTGTAAAGAGGCTTATACCCCCGACCGGGAAGCGCTGCTCAAACTGGGGATCACACCTGATGATTCAACCCAGCAAGTATATAGAGGAAGAGGGTGCGCGAAGTGTCACCACACCGGTTATAAGGGACGGTGCGGAATTTTTGAACTCTTGCTTATGGACCGTGAGATGAAACACCTTATTCTCCAAACAGCCAATGCCAATGATATCAAGGAGCTGGCCATCAAGAACGGGATGATCACTCTCCGCCATGACGGCGCAATGAAAGTCTTTCAGGGTATCACCACTATTGAGGAGGTATATAGGGTGTCAAAGGAGTAATACACTAATGCAAGCCAATGGGGGCATCATCAAAGATAGGTCCCAGAGGTAAAATGCTTGGAAGATCCTAAACAGAATCGTGGTAGCTGGAGGTATCTTCCCCTTCTCACGGAACTGGGAAATTAACTGCGTCGACCGATGGATAGAGGAGGCAGGGGAACTCGGTATTCTGGCGTCTAAGATTACAGCTCCAGCTGGACACCAACCTCGATGACCTGGTCTGAGGGGATATCAAAAAACGCTGCGGCATCCATGGCGTTGCGTGCCAGAAAGAGAAAAAGGTGGGAGCGCCAGCGCCACATTACCGGATATTCTCCAATAGAAAGTTTTTCCCGGCCCAGAAAAAAGCTGGCTGCTTTCATGTCCAAATTCACCCCTTTGCTGCGGGACAGGGCGAAGATGGTGCCGATCTTTGGTTCTTCCATGAAACCGTAGTGGGCAATAATACAGCAGAGACCCGCGCCCAGTTGTTCGACCTCGATTTTCTCGACAAGCGGAACGCGGGGGATTTCCTCGGTGCGAATATTGAGAAAAACCACCTCAGAGTGAAGAATCTTGTTGTGCTTCAGGTTGTGCATCAGCGCGGCAGGAACGATATCATGGCTTCGGGTCAAAAACACGGCCTGGCCGTTGATTCGCTGCGGAGGAGTTTTTGCCAGCATTTTCTTGAATTCGTCCAGTCTCGGGGTCAGGCTCCGCATCTTGTTGCCAAGGATTTCGCGGCCCTGTTTCCAAGTCACCATTATCAGAAAAAAGAAACCGCCAATGACCAAGGCGAACCAGGCGCCATGGAAGATCTTGCTCATGTTCGCCCCAAAAAAGGGAAGATCAACCACAAAGAAAAGGGCAGTAAGAAGTCCGGCGGTCAGCCGGTTCCAGCCCCAGCGTTTGCTGGCAACCACAAAAAAGAGGGTAGTGGTGATCAACATGGTGGCGCTCACCGCCACACCATAGGCGGCAGCCAGATTACTTGACGATTGAAAACCGAGGACAAGGCCGATAGTGCAAAGCATCAAGGCCCAGTTCACCGGCCCCACATAAATCTGGCCCATATGGGAGGACGAAGTGTGGGTAATCCGTAGCCGGGGGAGATATCCCAGTTGAATTGCCTGGCGGGTCAGAGAAAAAGAACCGGTGATCACAGCCTGGGAGGCAATAATGGTGGCTATGGTGGCCAGGAGGACCATGGGAATCATGGCCCAGTCTGGAACCAGGGCATAGAATGGGCCATGAGCTTCTTCCGGCCGGACCAGCAAAAGGGCGCCCTGGCCAAAATAGTTGAGGATCAGGGCCGGAAAGGCAACCAGGAACCAGACCAGCTGGATGGGCCGTTTGCCGAAATGACCCATGTCGGCATAGATCGCCTCAGCCCCGGTAACCGCCAGGAAAACGGCGCCCAGTACGATGAAGCCGTGCATCCTGTTTTCAAGAAGAAAATTGATGCCGTACCAGGGAAATACAGCGGCCAGAACCCGCGGGCAGTTGATAATCTGGGCAATGCCGAGGGCGGCAAGTACACCGAACCAGAGGAGCATGATCGGCCCGAACAGGCGGCCCACCTTGGCAGTGCCTCGCTTCTGCAGAAGAAACAGCCCCGCCAGGATGATAATGGTGGCCGGGATGATATAGGGTTCAAGCAACGGGGTGATGTGTTTCACCCCTTCAACGGCACTTAACACCGAGATAGCCGGGGTGATCATGCCGTCGCCATACAGCAGACAGGCGGCAAAGATGCCGAGCCCCACCAGGACCCATTGAGGGGTGTGCGCTTTGACAATTTTGGGTTTGATCAGGGCGGTCAGGGCCAGGACCCCGCCTTCGCCTTCGTTATCCGCCCGGAGGATGAAGCCGAGGTATTTGACGCTGACAATGAGCACGAGGGCCCAAAAGATGAGGGACAATACGCCAAGCACATTGCCGGTGGTCGCCGCAATGCCATACTCGCCGTGGAAACATTCCTGCATGGTGTAGAGGGGGCTGGTGCCGATATCGCCAAAGACAACGCCGAGGGCCACCAGCGACAGGGCCGTTAGTTGTTTGCCGTGTATTTCCGTGGAGGGGATGCTCATACCATATTTTTCCTTTATGTATCAATAATCGGCACTATTGGCGATTATCCACAAAAGAGCAATAAAAAAATCCACAGATCCAAAAGCGACCGGAAAGAGCAGACGGGGAAAGTTACGGTTACAAACTGTTCAAATATTCAGCATAACCCTCTTCTTCCAGTTTTGCTTGCGGAATAAAACGCAGGGCGGCAGAATTAAGACAGTAACGTCGGCCAGTGGGGGGCGGGCCATCGTCAAAGACATGCCCTAGGTGCGAGTCACCATGGACACTCCTCACCTCAGTCCGTACCGTAAAAAAGCCCCGATCCTTTTTTTCAACTACATTTTTCTCCACAAGAGGCCTGGCAAAACTGGGCCAGCCAGTCCCGGAATCAAACTTATCCCTGGAGCTGAAAAGCGGCTCACCAGAGACAACGTCCACATAGATCCCCTGTTGTTTATTATTCCAGTATTCATTATGAAAGGCTGGCTCAGTGGCCTCTTTCTGGGTCACATTATATTGCAAAGGAGTCAGGCGCCGACGCAACTCTTCATCCGCAGGTTTCACATACTGTTTCTGCTGCCGCCCTTGTTGCGACCATACTTTTTCAATAAAGGCCTTTCTGCCTGACCCCTCTTTGTAGGCCGAGTAATGACTGTAATGCTTTTTGTAATAATCCTGATGAACCTCCTCGGCCTCATAAAAAGGGGCCACCGGCAGGATCCGGGTGGCAATGGGCCGGTCAAACAGACCGGAGACAGCGAGTGTTGCCTTGGATTTTTCAGCCAGCTCCCTTTGCCCCTCATTCTGATAAAAGATGGCCGTTTTATACTGAGATCCACGATCAGCAAATTGGCCGCCACTATCTGTGGGATCAATCTGATGCCAAAAGACCTCCAGCAACTGCGAGTAAGAGACCTTCGCCGGATCATAAATCACCCGAACCGCCTCATAATGATCAGTCAGGCCGCTACTCACCTGCTGATACTCTGCTGCCTCCTTGCTCCCTCCCGCGTAACCGGCTGTTACCTCGAAGACACCTTCCAGTTCCTCAAAAGGCGGCTCCATGCACCAGAAACAACCACCGCCAAAGATAGCCACTTCCCGCTGATCTCCTGCCATCACCGGCACGACACACCCTATTCCTACCAACAGCAGAGCCAGGGACGTAAAAATAAAAGACATGGTCTCCTCCAATAAAATTACCCTCCAAGAATTATTCCCATTTTACAGGAAAATAGTTATGATAGACCTGAAAAACAAGCAAAGAAATGTCTTCGCAAAACCATCTTTTTTATTCCAAAAAAGATCTCCCATTGCTATAGTAGCCTCCATGAAAACTCAAAATACCACCAAACAAACCAAGTTTATTTTCGTGACCGGCGGCGTGCTTTCCTCCCTCGGCAAAGGACTGGCGGCGGCGGCTATCGGCGCGCTCCTTGAAAGCCGGGGCCTGACGGTCACCTTCCAGAAACTCGATCCCTATATCAATGTTGATCCGGGTACCATGAACCCCTTTCAACATGGTGAGGTCTTTGTCACCGATGACGGGGCCGAGACCGATCTCGACATGGGTCACTATGAACGCTATACCAACGCGGTCATGGCCCAGAAGAACAATTACACCTCGGGACGTATCTACTATTCGGTCATCACCAAGGAGCGTCGCGGTGAATATCTGGGTGGCACCGTTCAGGTCATCCCCCATATTACCAACGAGATCAAGGAGGCGATCCTCCAGCTTGACGGCAGCGTCGATGTGGCCATCATTGAGATTGGCGGTACCATCGGCGACATAGAAGGACTCCCCTTTGTTGAGGCCATCAGGCAGTTGCGCGGCGATCTGGGACGGGAGAATACCCTCTATATCCACCTCACCTACGTGCCCTATATCAAGACCGCAGGCGAGGTCAAGACCAAACCCACCCAACACTCGGTGCGGGAACTGCGCGCCGATGGCATCCAGCCCGATATTCTGGTCTGCCGCACCGAAGTCCCGCTGACCGATGAGCTGAAGGCCAAGATCGGACTTTTCTGCAGTCTGCCCAAAGACGCTGTGATCACCGGTATTGACGTCGATTCCATTTACGAAGTGCCGCTCCGCCTGCACAAAGAAGGTTTGGACACCAAGATCCTCGAACTGCTCAATATCTGGACCGGAAAACCCAATATCAAACCCTGGGAAGATCTGGTCCACAAGATCAAAAACCCCAAACAGACCGTCACCATTGCCATTACCGGTAAATATGTTGACCTGACTGAATCCTACAAGAGCCTGCATGAGGCCCTGGTGCATGGCGGACTGGCCAATGATGCCAAGGTTGAGTTGCGTTACATCAGCGCCGAGGATATGGAAGAACAGGACCCTGCTGAACTGCTTGCCGGATGCCATGGCATCCTGGTGCCAGGCGGTTTTGGGAATCGGGGAGTAGCCGGCAAGATTAAGGCGATTACCTATGCTAGGGAACAAAAGATCCCCTTCTTCGGCATCTGTCTGGGGATGCAACTGGCGGTCATTGAATATGCCCGTAATATTGCAGGATTAGCCAAAGCAAATTCCACTGAGCTTGACCTCACCACCCCTGATCCGGTTATCTATCTCATCAAGGAATGGTTTGACTACCGCACCGGCAAGATGCAGATACGCGATGAAAGCTCAGAAATGGGCGGCACCCTGCGACTTGGCGCCTATCCCTGCAAGTTGCGCGAAAACACCCTGGCCAGAGACGCCTATGGCCAGGAGGAGATCTCGGAGAGGCACCGCCACCGCTACGAGTTCAACAACGATTATCGGCAGAAACTGGAAGAAAAAGGTCTGGTCATCTCCGGGACTTCTCCTGACAACAATCTGGTGGAGATTGTTGAACTGGACGAACATCCTTGGTTTCTCGGCTGCCAGTTTCATCCGGAATTCAAGTCCAAACCGATGCGACCACACCCCTTGTTCCGTGATTTTATCGCTGCGGCCATAAAACATAAAGGCCAATGAGTATCCAGGTCTCCCCGGTTGCCATTGCCACACCCACTGGTGACTTGATCCAGGTTGGCTCTGGCCGGCCCCTGTTGCTTATCGCCGGCCCCTGCGCCCTTGAATCAGAAGAGCTGGCCCGCAAGGTGGCAGGCACCATGCAGGAGATCTGCGCCCGCCTCGGACTTTCCTATGTCTTCAAGGCCTCCTTTGACAAGGCCAATCGCACTTCTCTCTCCTCCTACCGTGGGCCTGGCCTGGAACAGGGCCTGGCGATTCTTTCCCGGATCAGAGAAGAGTTCCAGGTACCCGTGATCTCCGATGTCCATGAAATATCCCAGGTCCAGGCTGCAGCCGAGGTCCTGGATATCATCCAGATCCCGGCCTTTCTCTGCCGACAAACGGATCTCCTCACCGCCGTGGCCCAAACAGGTAAACCCATTAACCTGAAAAAGGGCCAGTTTGTTTCTCC
>CAITDH010000257.1 GCA_903891045.1 uncultured Desulfobulbaceae bacterium
ACCCCATATGGATAAAGATATTATCAAAAAAATCGCCGAAATTGTTGGCCGGAAAAACTGTACCACCAGCCTTGAGGATCTGCATTGTTATTCCTACGATGGCACAGGAAAGACCTTCCTCCCTGAGGTCGTCGCCTTTCCTGATTCCACGGCCCAGGTTGCCGCGCTGATGCGTCTGGCCAGTACCCATACCTTTCCGGTAGTGGCCAGAGGTGCCGGCAGCGGCATGACCGGTGGCTCCCTGCCAGTACAGGGTGGGCTGGTGCTGGCGTGCTCCCGCCTGAACCATATCCTGGAGATCGATCAGAACAACCAGATTGGTATCGTTGAACCTGGTGTCATCACCGGAGATTTTCAGCATGAGGTCAAAAAACTCGGTCTGTTTTACCCCCCCGATCCAGCCAGTCTCAAGTTCTGTACCATGGGCGGCAACGCAGCCGAATGCGCCGGCGGCCCTTCGGCCGTAAAATACGGAGTGACCAAGGATTTTATCATTGGCCTGGAAGTGGTGCTGGCCAGCGGCGAGATCCTGACCACGGGAACCCGTACCGAAAAAGGGGTAGTCGGTTACGATCTGACCCGGCTGTTCATTGGCTCGGAAGGAACTCTCGGGATCATCACCAAGATCATCACCCGCCTCATCCCCCTGCCGGAGCACAAAGAGACCTTTCTGATCAGCTCCCGTTCCCTGCCCGAGGCAACCGCGCTGGTGGCCGAAATCCTGAACCACAATATTCAGCCCTGCACCCTGGAATACATGGACAGGACTGCGCTGGGCCTGGTCGCAAAGCTGCTGCCGGAGCCACCAGCACCGGATATCGAGGCCATGCTCCTCCTTGAACTGGACGGCAGCAAAAGCGTCGTTCTTGAACAGACCGAACGTCTGCTTACACTCCTGAGCACCACCTCCCAGTGTACCATCAAACAGGCAACCACCGAAACAGAGCGCCAGGAACTGTGGCAGGCCAGGAGATCCATCTCGCCCGCCACCTTTCAACTGAGCCCCCATAAAATCAGCGAGGATGTGGTCGTCCCCCGCAGCCGGATCCCGGATCTTGTTCATTTTACCGAAAATCTGGCCCGTGAGCTGGGGCTCACCATCCTCACCTTTGGCCACGCGGGAGATGGCAATATCCATGTCAATATCATGCTGGATCGCGACCAAGAAGAGCAACGGCGCAAAGGCGAGATCGCCAGGGAACGGCTTTTTCGTCAGGTCATCGAGCTGGCCGGCACCCTGTCCGGTGAACATGGCATCGGCATCACCAAATCTTCCTTTCTCCCCCTTGAACTGGACGACACTACCCTGAAGGTCATGAAACAACTGAAAAAACTCTTTGACCCGCAAGGCATCCTCAATCCCGGGAAGATATTTCCCCAGGAGGTCCCCGCCTCAACCGCTGTAAATAAATAACATGGCCGCCTGAATGGCCAGAACGGCATAAGGAGCCGTAACGAAAGAGTTATCAGGAGACAAGTTCTTTCGTTACGGTTCCTTATTCTCTTGCTGTTTTGGAAAAATCCATTGACAGAAGGCAAACTTCTTTTTATAGATGCAGATTCTTTTCAGAAATGAGCCACTTGAGAATATCGGGGGAAATGCCACCAGTCGGCCTCTTCCTCGAACCTAAATACTAAATACACTGGAGTCCTAAATGATAGAAGTTGAAGTTCGTGGAGATATTGAATACGCCATCAGACAACTGAAGAAAAAGCTGCAGATCGATGGTATCAAAAGAGAGTTGAAACGTCGTGAATGCTATGAGAAACCCAGCATCATGAAACGACGGAAACAGGCCGAGGCCCGCAGAAAGCTTCGGAAATTCAACCGTACACGAAGGGCGTAGGCTCACCACAGAGATCCGTAACGCCTGGAGCATATTTATGTCCCCAGGCGTTTAACCCTCTCTTGGCGTAAGAGCCTGCAGCACATCATCTGACCCTCTCCCGAAAACCCATTCCCCCGCAGTTTGTATCCGCAAAATCGCTTTTCATCCGCTACCTGATCACCGAAAAGCGCCTTGCCGACAACACCATTCAGGCCTACCAGACTGATATCAATCTTTTCTTTATCTTTCTTGGACAACAGAGGGTTACAGCGCTGGACGAGATCCACAGCACTACCCTTCACTCCTTTCTGGAACAGTGCAGCGCACGAAATTTATCCAATCGCAGTAACGCCAGAAGAGTTTCGGCCCTCAAGAGCTTCTTTGGTTTTTTACAGGCCAATAATATAACCACGCACAACCCCTTTGCCGCAATCGATCTTCCGCGGATTGGCAGTCAACTCCCCAAGGCCCTCGCCTTAAGCGAAGTGATCAGACTCCTGACCCCGCCGGCCACGCTCACCCCACAGATCCAGCGGAACTACACCATGCTAAACCTCCTCTACTCCACCGGGATGAGGGTCTCCGAGCTGGTCTCGATCCCTCTTGCCGCCTGCAATCTCTCCTCCTGCTTTGTCAGAGTGATCGGCAAGGGCAACAAGGAACGGCTCATCCCCTTTGGCACCCCGGCCCGGGAAGTCATCGAACAGTACCTCAAGACGGCACGACCGCTGATCCTCAAGGGTCGCCGCAGCAATTCCCTTTTTGTCAGCAACCGGGGCAGCGCCATGAGCAGACTGCGCTTCTGGCAGATCATCAAGGAGGCGGCGCGGGCGGCCGGAATCAGCAAACCCATCTCCCCGCACATGCTGCGTCATTCCTTTGCCACCCACCTCCTGACCCATGGCGCAGACCTGCGATCCGTGCAACTCATGCTCGGCCATGCAGACATCGCCACCACCCAGATCTACACCCATATCGATCAGGAGAGGCTGAAAGAACTTCATAAAAAATTTCATCCACGCGGATGAAAGCTTGCTGGATGCGTTTGAATACTCGTATAGTGTAGGAAACGGAAACAAGACAAACTTTTTTTGTTGAACAACACAGCGGAGGAAAACGACACATGCAACTTGCAACAATCATCTATCAACTTGCCATTGCCTGTTGGCTGGGCGGGGCTTCCCTCTTTACCTTTGTCCTGACCCCCATCATCTTCAAGGCCTATTCCCGCGATATCGCCGGCGGCATTGTCGGCGTCCTCTTTCCCGGATATTTCCGCTGGGGACTGGCCTGTGGCGCCATAGCACTCATCTGCCTGCTGCTTACCAAAGGCCGCCGCGCCTTTGCTTCCGGCATTCTTCTTGTTGTCATGCTTACCATCGCCACAGTTCAGACCTTTATCATCGAACCCAAGGCCGCCGCGCTGAAAAAGGAGATCCCCTCTTTTACGACGACTCCTCCTGATCATCCCCTGCGCGTCCAGTTCCGGAAACTGCATGGGATCTCAGCCGTCGCTAACCTTACAGTCATTGGCGCCGGAGCCTGCCTGGTGATCCTCTCTTCCCTTCCCGCACGCAGGAAAGAAGATGCTCCCGGAGAAACCGCCGCAAAATAACTTCTCTTTCCCGTTGACCATGAACCCGGGGCCATGCAGATAATCACCACCCACATCAATGCCGACTTTGACGGTCTGGCCTCCATGATCGCCGCCCAGAAGCTCTACCCTGACGCGATCATGGCCTTTTCCGGATCACAGGAGAAGAATCTGCGGGATTTTATCAATGAGACCCTGTCCAATCGCTATGACTTTGCCAAATTAAAACATATTGATCTCAAGGCGATAACCAGACTCATCGTCGTCGATACCCGAAACGCCAAACGCATCGGCGCCTTTGCCGCCTGCCTCGACAATCCAGGCCTCTCGCTCCACCTCTTCGACCATCACCCCGACAGCCCGGAAGACATGAAGGGGGAGCTGGAGCTGGTCAAGGATGTGGGTTCCACCACTACCCTCTTCGCCCAGATCTTTCAGGAACAACAGATCCCGATCTCGGCCCTAGAGGCCACCATCCTTGGCCTTGGCATCTATGAGGACACCGGCTCACTGACACACCTGACCACGAGACCTGCCGATCTGCAGGCAGCGGCCTGGCTCCTGGAGCAAGGGGCGCAGCTGGAGACGATCTCCCAGTTCATCACCTACGACCTCACCGCCCGCCAGGTCGAACTGCTGCACAAGCTGATGGAGACGGCAACCAGCTACACCATCCAGGGGATCGAAGTCGTGGTGATCACTCTGACCCTCCCTGAATATATCGATGACTTTGCCCTGATCGTCCGCCGCTTCATGCTCATGGAGAACCTCGACACCCTCTTTGCCCTCGTCTCCATGGCCGGACGCACCTATCTGATTGGCAGAAGCCGCCTCCCGGAAGTCAACACCGGAGAAGTGGCAAGAGACTTTGGCGGCGGCGGCCATCCCACAGCGGCCTCAGCCACCATCCATGACATGACCCTTATTGAGGCCCAGGACAAGCTGATCCGGATCCTGCACCGACACATCCGCCCTCAAGCCATCGCCCGCGAGATGCTGTCCCAACCCGTCATCAGCGTGCCGGCCGAAACCAGTATCAACCAGGCCCACACCCTGCTCACCAGATACAACATTACAACACTGCCGGTAGTAATCACCAACCCGACCCAACTCCTGCAACCAACCACAGAGGTTGTCGGCATCATCACGCGGCGGGTTATAGAACAGGCCATGCACCATACACTCGGCCACCTGCCAGTGAGCGAATACATGACCGGTGACATTGAAATTCTTCCTCTGAGCGCAACTCTCTCTGATATTGAAGAGCTGATCATCGAACGCAGACAGCGCCTGGTTCCCATTATTCATGACCAACAGCTCGTCGGGGTTATCACCCAAACCGATCTGCTGAACATGTTGGTCAACGATCCAGCCCATCTGCCCAAAAATCTCATGCACGAAGCCGAACCACAATCTCAGGGACGAACCAAAGACCTGAACCCGCTGATCACTGAAAGCCTGGGAAAAGAAGCTATCACCCTCCTGCGAACCATTGGTGAGGTGGCCGAAGCACTTGGTTTCAAGGCTTTTGCCGTCGGCGGTTTTGTCCGTGACCTGCTCCTGCAGAACAAGAATCTTGATCTTGATATTGTGGTGGAAGGGGATGGTATTATCTTTGCAAGAGAGCTGGCTCAACAACTTAACGGCCAGGTCAAGGTCCACGAACGATTTATCACCGCCATGATCCGGTTGCCTGATTGGAGTTTCAATGGCCTCAGGATCGACGTGGCCACAGCCAGACTTGAATACTACGACTATCCGGCGGCTTTACCCACGGTTGAGCTCTCTTCCATCAAGCTTGACCTGTACCGCCGAGACTTCACCATCAACGCTATGGCCATCCAGCTCAACCCGCCACGTTTTGGCACCCTGATCGATTTTTTCAACTGTCAGGGCGACCTGAAAGAGAAGGCCATAAAGGTCCTGCACAATCTCAGCTTTGTCGAAGATCCGACCCGTATCTTCCGGGCCATTCGTTTTGAAAAACGGATGGATTTCAGAATCGATGCTCACACCAGCCGCCTGATCCAGAGCGCCGTCAAGATGAAACTCTTTGACAAGGCCCATGACCCGCGATTTTTCACGGAACTGAAGTTGATCTTTTCCGAAGAAAACCCGCTGCCCGCCATCAACCGCCTGGCAGAATTCAAACTCTTCCAGTTTTTATGGCCGGACCTGAAACCCCACCTGAAGATTGACCGCCGGTTCAACCACATCCTGACCCAGGCCGGGCAAGCCATCTCCTGGTTTCACCTGCTCTATCTTGATACGCCATGTCCAGCCTGGCAGGTTTATCTGCTGGCCATCATGGGCCGCTCCAAGGCCGCCGAACTCTCTGCCTTTTGTCAGCGTTTTGGGCTCCCACCCAAGATAAGCGAATTTCTTATCCAGCAAAAACTCTCTGCCGACAAGATTTCCCATGTTCTCTACCGAAGATCAAACCCAGGCCGCTCCGAACTCTATTGGCTCCTGAAAGAACTCGCCAATGTTGGGCTTCTCTACCTCATGGCCATCGCCAGAAAAAACGAGATCAAGCAAGGTGTTTCCCTTTATGTGACCGATCTGCGTAAGACCAGACCGCAGACAACAGGTGCCGACCTCAAGGCCATGGGCTATCCTCCGGGGCCGCAATTCAAGGCTATTCTCAACGAACTGCTGACCGCCCGTCTTGACGGGGTAGTCCAGACCAGGCAAGAAGAGGAGACCTTTATCCGCCGTCATTTCTCCCAGCCCAAAACACCTGCGACCTCCTAACCAAAACGACCTTGCCTTCTTGATGGCAGGAATGCCATCAAGAAGGCAAGGTCGTCTCACAACTGCTCCTTGTATATTATCTGCCAGACAACTTCCTGGCAATTCTGGCAACATGCTCACCCTGAAAACGAGCCCCTGCCAGCTCATTGGCACTGGGTGAGCGGCTGCCATCGGCACCGGCAATAGTCGAGGCGCCATAAGGTGAACAACCGCTGATCTCACTGGTGTTCATCTGACCCTGAAACGAATACGGTAGCCCGACAATCACCATCCCCTGATGGAGCAAAGTTATATGAAAGCTCAGGATTGTGGCCTCCTGGCCACCATGTTGGGTATTGGAACTGGTGATGACACTGCCCGCCTTGCCCACCAACGCCCCTTTCATCCACAACTGTCCGGTACTGTCAAGGAACTGGCGCATCTGCCCGCACATGTTGCCAAACCGGGTGGGAGTACCAAAGATTATGGCATCCGCCTCTCCCAATTCTTCCACCGTGCAGACCGGAACCGGTGCCTGTAAACCCAGGGTCGCAGCAGCGCCCATCTTCTCCAGCACATCCGCAGGCAAGGTCTCCGGTACCCGCCGGAGTACGACCTCAGCGCCTTCCACTGCCCGCGCTCCTTCTGCCGCCGCCTCTGCCATTTTATAAATGTGTCCATACATGGAATAATAAACAATCAGCACCTTCATCATTGGCCACCCTTATACTCTGAATTGAATCTCAACTACCTGGCCTCTACAAATATGACACTGCCCTCAACTACCTGATTGGGACAACTCAACATGCCTATCAATAATCAACCGAAAAACACTTCTTGCCTGTGTCAATAAAACCTGTAAACCATACACATGGCATGTAAATGGAAAAGCTGGGATTCTGTAGATCCCCTCAAGTGTGGCCGTAAACCGGGTCAAGACAGTATGCTCACTGATATGGATGACACCGTCATTGTTGACACTCGGTGTAAAGCCCTATTGCCGTTGGATGATCTTTATGACCTGCTCAAGCCTTTGATTCCCGTACTGACACGCTCCAACCTACACCGTTGGCCTGCAACGCCATAGTATTAAACGCTTGATTGACCCACTGGCCGCCACACTATTACCTCCTGAAACAGCGTAATTCCGTATCATATTTATAATCACGCAGTAACAATCATTATTGTACCCATTAGGATCAAAAAGGTAAATATCACCTTGAGATAAACCGCCCTTTCCATACGTCCATAGCACAAAGACCCCAGTACCGTTCCCAACAAGACACAAGGGGCAGCATAGAGAAACAAAGACAGGACAGACACTGTGGTCATACCGCTCACGGCATGGGCCGTAGCATTGAGGTACGAATTAAAGAGAAAAAAACCACTAAGGGTGGCTTTGATCTCATCCTTATTCCAATCACTCTGTGTCGCATAAATGATTGTAGGCGGCCCTCCAGCACTGAAGGCAGCACCAATGGCCCCTGACAAAAATCCAGCCATATACGACCAGGCGGGATGTATCGTCCTCGGCCTAGTCTTTATCAGAAGACTATAACAAGAATAGGCAATAAGAAAAACGCCAAGCCCGATACTGAGACTCACCGAATCCACTTTTTTCAACAGGGTGATCCCCACAAATATTCCTGGGATGGCGGCAAGACACAAGGGGAAAATCTTCCTCCAATCAAGGTGTTTCTTAAGCCTCAAGGCCAGAAATGTGGTAATTACAACGCTGTTCAGAGTACAGAGAGGAACTGCACTTTTGACATCGACACAAAGACTCAATAGTGGCATGGCCACAAGGGCCGAGCCAAATCCGGTCATGCCTTGGACAAAACCAGCCAGCAAGAAAATAACACTTATAGAGAACGGAATCAGCATGACACTTTGTTTTCTTGAACAGAGACGCGGCTCGGTTTACGTTTTACAAAAACAAGAAAAAAGCCCGGTAATTATCCGCAGGTCTTATACCCATTTACCACCATCAGATTATACCCGTTTCCCCAAGCTTCGTAACAAAAAGTAGACACCATCACCCCCTGACGCTTCTTTTGATAACAGGGAGGAGATCGGGGAAATCAGTATGCACAGGATATTCATTATGGTATATCTACCTTTGAATGTTAAGAGTCGTTATAAATTTTGTCATCCAGATGACAGCATTATTTTATAATAACGGGTTCCCCTTTTTCTCCGGTGGATAAGCGGGGCACGAGAAGATACCACATAATGGAAACAGGACAGATGCAAGAGGAACAACAGCACGCCCACCAATCCCCTTTTGACCATGGGTTGTTTTTTCCTGATAACGGCCGAAAATCTACTCTTGAAGCATTACGAAATGCAGTAGCAAACTCTGTCAGCCTGATCACCTGTATAGGCGAAGAGGGCCATGGAAAAACCATGCTCTGTAAAATCCTGGAAAAAGAGATCTCTAAACTATACATAGTGATTCCTTTTCCCTATTCCGTTGAATCTTTTGATTATGTCCTCCAGATCATAGCCCTGAAGCTTAATCTCAAGTTTTCAATAGAGGACAACGCAATTGGGAGCGGCCATCTTCTGATGGAAATCGCTCGAACCCTGCGGGAACAAAAAATGCGTCTTCTGATCCTGTTTGACGAGGCGGAAAAACTGTATTTGGCAACACTGGAACGTGTTCGTAAGATGATTGATCTGATCAATGAAGACGGGGTGTTACTCCAGATTGTCCTGTTTGGCAGAATGAAATTTCAGGAACATATTGAACAACTCGCCTTGTGCACGTTCAAGAACGCGCAAGAGCTCCATCTCGTACTGCCGCCATTAACAGAAGAGGACACATTTCAATATCTGAATTTCTGCATGCAGCAGTGCCCAGGCTTTGAAAAAAAAGATGTCTTCAGTCGGAAAGTAGCCGCAAAAATCCTCGCCGTGTCCCATGGCAATTTCAGAAAAATAAACAGTCTGGCAGGAGATTCTCTACGGTCATCATCTCATACTGCCAACAACACTACCAATGGCACTTCCTTCATGGTACTCCTTGAGCATGTCAAAGACTCGGACGATCTTGTTGCCGGGAAACCGCCTGCGCATCGTCTACCATTTCTGTTCACGCAGAAAAAAGTGGCCATTGGGGCTGGAATTATTCTTATTGCCACCCTTCTGTTTTTATCTGTCAGTAAAGAAGAGAAAAAATCCACATTACCTGCCAAATCTGCAAAAACGCAGATGACCACTCATCAAGAACCGCAACAAACAGCACCACAAGCTCCAGTCACAGCCGCAGAGCCAGTCACCACGCCTGATCAACCAGCTCCGATCGCAGCCGCAGAACCTGTTGCCAAACCTGCACCACCAACTCCGGTCGCAGTTACGGAACCAGTTGCCAAACCGATTTTTGTAGAGATTGCGCCCCTTATTGAAAAAAAATCCTCAGAGATTCCAGTGATAGCTGCAGACAAGTCCCCTAGAAAAAACACCATCCCACATTTAACCCCTGAGCCTGTAACAAAAAACAACGAACTATTATCAAAAAGAAAAAAAGAGCTGACGGCCAACAGCAGCCAACAGCTCCCTCGAAAAAGTCTGGCCGCAGGCGACAAATGGCTGGCCGGAGAAAAAAATGATCAATTCACCCTGCAAGTCATGGTTCTTGCTACGGATCAGGCCGGAGAAAAATTCAAAGAGATACTCCACGAAGAAGGCCAGCAAGGATCAGAGAAATTTATCGTACTCAAAAAAACAACACCCCCCGCAACATCCATCCTCTTTTACGGGGAATATCCAACGCTTGCCGCTGCCAGAAATGCCCGCAACCATCTACCCCAATCCCTGCAAAAATATACCCCCTATCCTGTCTCGGTCAAACAGGCAGTAGAAAAAATCAAAATGACAACCAGGAAATCAGGAGAGTAACAGACTATTGGCAAAGTTGATCAAAGGTATAATCAGCTTAGCCAGGACACCAGTGGCGGCCAGGATAATGAGAAGGATAAAACCATATCGTTCGATGGATATGTAGGAACGAGCAAGACTCGGAGGCAAAATTCCAGTGAGAATCCGGCTGCCATCGAGCGGGGGAATAGGCAGAAAGTTAAAGATGCAAAGCACCAGGTTGATCCAAACACTGGCAATCAAGGTGCTATTCAGAGGCACCAGAATTGCTTCTCCCAGGACAGAATAAGGGATGCTCTGGGCCAGCAACATAACCGCCTTAACCATCAAGGCACTAATTACGGCCAGTACGAGATTGGTAATCGGACCTGCCAGGGCCACCCAGAGCATATCCTTTTGCGGATCTTTAAAATAAGCCGGATTCACCGGAATCGGTTTGGCCCAGCCAACATGGAAGATGAAAAAAGCAATCGTTCCCCATGGGTCGAGATGCTTGAGCGGGTTAAGAGTCAGGCGTCCAGAGGCCTGGGCGGTTGGGTCTCCCAACCGGAATGCCACATAGCCATGGGCAAATTCATGGAGAGTTAAGGCCAGCAACAGAGGCGGGGCCAGGATTATAAACTGCAGGATTGAGTCATTCATAAAGCATATCCACCGGCGAACGCATCACCGAGTCAGCAAAAAAAAAACGCCTTCCATCAACGCCGGACAATCAATCAGCATACCACACCGAACTTTTGATGGTAAGCATGGTTGTGTAAAGACGTAACCACATCCTACCGCACCCATCATTCGCTTGAAAAAACAGGCCGCAACCAAAACACACCTGACGCCACCTGTAGAGACTGTTACTGTCAGATGTTGCTCATGTTAATGTGGAGCCTTGTTGCAGGTTGTGGTGGTGTATTTCTTTCAGGACCGGTTACAAAAGAGGTATTTGCGTGCTGCCAGCAGGGCAATGAACGCCAGGACACTCAACAAAATTTCCATGACTGTTACATCAGGTTTGAGAGTTTTTCGTGCCACAACAAAGGCAAGGAGTTCCAGGATGGCTTCAGGGTTGTGCAACACCAAGGTGCGCACCAGTTCCACACCTATCACCAGCATCAGGATGTGAGAGATGATTTCATAAAATCTTCCCGTATGCTGCCAGTTCATCTCCCAGATCGAGATTGCCATGCCAAGAGTAAACCCGACCAAGCAGAGAAACAGGATCGCGGCAATGAGATATTCAAGCCAGGTTATACCTAGTTCGCCCCAGTGGTGAAATCGTTTGTCCATTGTTGTGTTCCACTCTTTTTTGGCTCCTCGCTGTTTTAGGTGGGTAAGCCAAAGTTAAGTTTTCCGCCTATGAGGTAAATCATGGCGATTAAATTTCTGGTTGTTCGGTAACCACGAGCTTTAGCTTTGGCCGCTTGGATCAAGCTGTTAA
>CAITDH010000258.1 GCA_903891045.1 uncultured Desulfobulbaceae bacterium
ACACTGCCATCCGCGCGTAGTTTGGGAACCTTCGATATAGAGAGTAGCCGCTCCCCACCGGAGATACTGGGGGTCCATTCCTCGGTGAGTACCGGCTTGCCGGTGGCGAAGACCTCAATATGAGAATGATCAAAATAAATGATGGAAAAATGGCGTAAAATTTGCAAGATAGGTGAGGGAAAATAAAGGAGCCCCCTCACATACCTTGAAAATATCGCTGAAGGGACTCCTGCCCCAACAACCTTAACGGAGGGCAGGAAAATGCTATCAGAACTTCTTCAAAAAGTCAGTCTTTTTTCTTTTCTTTACCTGATTGATTTGGACCTTGCCGAACAGGTTCAAAGCAAAGGATGTCCGTTTTGCGGCTGCACACTGCATCATGCCAATTATACCAGAAAACCGCGTGGTGGTCCTGTCGATATTCCAGACGAATATTTGATTCGCCAGAGTTTATGTTGCTCAAATAGCGAATGTAGGCGCAGAACAATGCCGCCTTCAAGTTTGTTTATGGGACGCCGGGTGTATTGGGGAGGCGTCATTCTGGTGGTGATGACGCTTTGTCAGGGCCGACTTTGTGGCTCCAGCGTTGCCAAACTTGAGCGAATGTTTTCGATATCCCGCCATACGATCAAACGATGGATTGTCTGGTTCCGCGATGAATTCCCCAAAACTGCACAGTGGCATCGGCTTCGCGGTCGTGTGGCATCCACTGTTTCAAATGATGGACTTCCCGGATCTCTGGTTTCCCATTTTTTAAATTATTTCACATCGTCCGAACAGGCTTTGGTCAGTTGTCTTGCGTTTTTGGCCAAAGGTTTGTCCGGTTTGATCGATATTTTTGACGGATAATCGATCTCACGCAAAAGATGGACGTTTATTGCGTCGATGTTTATCCGGTATATCCTTCCATATTGGTACAAATCAGTTTTAACCCCCAAAAAAATGGAAGGAGATCAAGCGAATGGATGAACCATCACCAAAAACATTAAAAAATTGGGCGTTGTTCCGTTTTTCGGTCGTGGGAGGACTTCTGGCCAGGCCACCGGAAAAGGGTGAACTTCAACAGGAAATCACGCGTCTTGCCGAGCGCATCTGGCGTCATCCGATTACCAATGAATCAGTGCCAAATATAAACTGGGTCAGCTTTTCGACAGTTGAAAGATGGTATTATCGGGCGATTGCCACAACCGATCCGATCCGGGCCATGGCGCGAAAACAGCGCATGGATACTGGAAAAACCACTGCTCTGTCTTCTGCCCAGCTTATGGAGTTGGCGCAGCAGTACAAAAACTTTCCTCACTGGAGCTATCAACTGCATCTTGACAATCTGGCTGCGCTGGTCAAAACGCGCCCGGATCTGGGAACTATGCCATCGTATGCAACTCTCAGGCGAAGGATGCTTGCAAACGGCTTTCGGCCACGACCGTCAGCCCGAAAACCCATAACCGCTGGAATGCTGCTGGCAGCCCAAAAACTGGAGCAGCGGGAGGTGCGCAGTTATGAAGCAGAGTACGTTCATCAGCTCTGGCATCTGGATTTCCATCACAGCCGGCGGCGGATTGCCGATTCCTCTGGAAACTGCCATACCGCAAAAGCCTTGTGCATTCTCGATGATTGTTCCAGGCTTTGTTGCCATATCCAGTGGTATCTGGAAGAGACCGCTGATTGTCTGATTCATGGATTGACGCAGGCCTTTCATAAACGGGGGCTGCCCCGCTCCATTTTATCTGATAATGGTTCGGCCATGGTTGCTGATGAGACCCAAAACGGTCTTCTCAATCTGGGGGTCTGCCATGAAAAGACCCTACCCTATAGCCCATATCAAAACGGGAAGCAGGAGTCCTTCTGGGGTAATCTGGAAGGCAGACTCATGGCCATGTTAACCCATGTGGATCCACTTTCGCTGGATTTTTTAAACCAGGCATCCAGTGCCTGGGCCGAACAGGAATACAACCGCAAAGTTCATGACGAACTGGGCCAATCCCCGCTCAGCAAAATGGTCTCCATATCGGATGTGAGCAGACCCTCCTGTGACAGCGATGCGATGCGGTTTGCTTTTTGTCTACAGGAAAAAAGAACTCAGCGCCGAAGCGACGGCACGATCACAGTCAAAGGTGTTAGATTTGAACTGCCCTCCCGCCTGCGACATGTAGATCGTGTGTCTGTTCGCTATCAGT
Organism: uncultured Desulfobulbaceae bacterium; assembly: GCA_903891045.1. Lineage (GTDB taxonomy): Bacteria > Desulfobacterota > Desulfobulbia > Desulfobulbales > Desulfocapsaceae > UBA2270. Next base: position 2,178 of record CAITDH010000258.1, read on the forward strand.
CCTGGGATCTTTCAACAGCCTGGGTTGTCGATCCCAAAAGCCAAGAAAAACTTGCCCGCATCAATCCCCAGGATAAGCTGAAAAACGCCAGCGGCATCAGACGGTTGTTTTCACCTTCACCCGAACCGCTTTTGACAAGTGAAAACACTGACCCCATCCCGCCGCTTCTGAAGCAAATCCTGTCGAATTATGCCGCAAGCGGGCTTCCACCTGCTTATATTCCAAAGGAGGGCAAATCCAATGAACAGTAAAAAGCTCCTGGGCCTCTATGGCCTGAAATGGAATCCCTTCCTGCCTGATATTCCGCTTGAAGCGTTGTGGGTGCCAAAAGAAATCGAGCATTTTTCATATCGGGTTGAAAATCTCGTCATGGATGGTGGCTTTGCCATGGTCTGTGCAGAGCCCGGAATGGGTAAATCAAAAACCCTTCAAATCCTCACCCGAAAACTGGCATCCATCACCGATGTTGTTGTCGGTGTCATGGAAAGGCCCCAAAGCACACTGGGTGATTTCTACCGGGAATTGGGTGAAATCTTTGCCGTTAATCTCTCACCGGCTAACCGTTACGGCGGATTCAAGGCCCTTCGTGAAAAATGGAAAGGTCATATCCAGACTACCCTTTTCAGACCAGTACTCTTGATTGACGAAGCACAGGAAATGCCGGTAGTCTGCCTAAACGAGATACGGATGCTGGCAAGCATCCAGTTCGATTCAAAATCCCTGCTCTCAACCGTGATCGCAGGGGATATGCGGCTGCCGGATCGCTTCCGCTGCCCGCAACTGGTTTCTCTGGGAACCAGAGTCCGCGTCCGGCTCCTTATTGAGCCATACGAAAAACCCAAACTGATTGACTATATGAACCATGCCATGGAACAAGCGGGCGCAGCCCACCTGATGAGCAAAGAACTCAAGCAGACGCTTGTCGAACACTGTGCTGGCAATCTGAGAATACTCAATTGCATGTCAGCCGAACTGCTGATTACAGCCGCTCAAAAAGAATTGCCTCAACTGGATGAAAAACTCTTCCTTGATCTCTTCTCCAAAACGGGAGGCCGCAAATGAACAATACCTTCGACTTCAAGTGGCTCAAATCTCAGATCAACATCCAGCAGGTGCTTTCCGCATATCAACTTGACGGCCGTCTTAAAGAAAAAAACGATACTCTATACGGCCCATGCCCCCTTCATGGAGGAAACAACCCCACAGCCTTCCGGGTTGAGCTGAACCGGGGGTTATGGCATTGTTTCACTCACTGCGGTGGGGGAGATATCGTGGAGCTTGTCAGACATATTGAAAACAGCTCCTATCCACAGGCTGCCCGATCCCTATATCGTTTGGTCGGTCCAAAAAATGTGATACATCCAGGAGCCACTTGTTCATCACCCCAAAAATCCTTTGTGCCATTTACACATAAACTGATTTTAAATCCCAATGTCTCGTTTCTTCAAAAAGAAAAAAACATATCCGTCGATACGGCAATCCATCATCAAGTCGGAATCGCATCCCATAGCCGCTTCCTGCGAGATATGGTCGCGGTCAGACTCCATGACCTCCTTGGTAATCCCATCGGCTACTGTGGACGTAGGCTTCATCCGGAGGATATCGAAAAATGGGGCAAATGGCGCTTTCCTCAAAACCTGCCCAAATCCAGTTTGTTATTCAATGCTCATAGGGCCAAACCGTATAGACAAAACGGTATCATCCTCGTCGAATGCCCATGGGCCGCCATCAGATTTGCTCAGGCAGGCATTAAAAATACTGTTGCATTGCTCGGCACATCTCTTGCTCCCGATCAGATACAGTGGATCATCGCTTCCCCTTCGGTCCTTCTCATCCTGGACAATGATCCAGCAGGACAAAAAGCCGCAACTCAAATCGCACTAACATTAAAAACCTATACGAAAACAATCATCCATAAATTGTCCGATGTTTTGGAACCTGAAGATCTGTCCGATGATCAACTCAGATCCATTGCAAATAACTATTCTTTTTTTTGAACCAGTACCAACAGCTTTTTTATGGCTATCAGTTTATTCTAAACGGTTGCAATCTGAATTGGTTTGACCTTCCTTCCAGACTGGAGTGCCCCGGAATCCAGGATAATAAACCACAGATTGCGACCGTTCACAGTAAGAATGTACTTGTTGAGTGCCACGACATCGTGGGCGCACAGTTAGGATGCGTTACACAATAGCACGAGCATTTTTAATTGATTAGCAGTGAACAAAAATGCGCTACTATAAATTAGTGTTTTAGTTATTATCTGTGAACCAGCCATTCTAAAAGGCGATTTTATGTGCATTTGCTAATTATCTTTTTTTCGTTATCTTTTTCTTAAACATGCTCATGCTGATGTGCTAACTCTGGTGATGATAAAGAAAAAATGGCATGCAGTATGATGTTGGTTCAAATCTAAAATTTGTAGTACACTTTAACTAAGCCGCCGCCTCCTACTCTCTATATGAATTTGGATTCGTAGCCTTGCTATAATACACATAAAATCCTATTTTAGAATAGCTGGTTCACAATATAATTCATTCTAAGAAAAAGATGGTTATACAAGCAATGTTAGACATCAATCAATTCGCTAAAGCATCAAAATCAAAATCAAAGTTAGGGAAATATAAATACAAACTATCGAACGAAATACATTTCATGATAAATGAATTACACAATATATCTGGTTCTACCGGATTTTGTGGTCGTGTATTTTCAGGTGGTTATGAATTGAGAAATGATCTCGGAAGCGGCTCAGGAAAATCTTTGAGGACATTTCAGTCATTCTGGAGCCTGAAAATTCATAGATTATCAGATAACAAACATTGCATCCACTGGCAGAACCACAAAATCCGTTAGAACCAGGGAGATTTCCAGCCAGGCTACACTTTGAACGGTTAATTACAGAATTTTTATCCACCGCAGAGATGCAGAGATTACAGAGAAAATATTCAATGAAATTATGATCTTCTTTGCGTCCTTTGCGTCTTTGCGGTAATGATTTCATATTGCTGAATGATGTGAGCAGCGGCGGCGCCTATCTTTTTGAGCAGTTCATCCATATCCAGTGGTTTTCGAACAAGGGCGACCACTCCCAATTCAATGGCCTTCAACAGATAGGAGGTTTCGGTAAAAGCAGTACATAAAATCACCGGTGTTTCCGGAGACAACTCTTTTAGCTTCGCCGCCAGCTCCAGTCCGTTCATCTGCGGCATGCGAATATCGCTGATAACCAGGTCCGACGGTTGCGAGCTGAACCGCTCCAGAGCCTCCAGTCCATCGGCAGCTTCAGTCACATGGTCACAATATATTTCAAGAAAAGCAGCTATTTCGCGCCTCAATTTGGGTTCATCCTCTACCAGCAGGATGCTAAGATTCTTTAGATTCTTCATTGGGTTTCCTCCTTTAGCGGCAGTTCAATCCGGAAAGTCGCTCCCTGCTGCAGCCCCTGCACCAGATGAATGCGTCCTTCCAGGCTACCCTCCACTATTCCCCGCGACAGATACAGACCGATGCCCGTACCGGTGTCCGATTGCCGGGTGGTGAAATAGGGGTCAAACAGGTTCGGAACAATTTCTGCAGAAACACCGCATCCATTGTCCTCTACATCAATGGCCAGCGTATTTTCCCGCAGCATAAAGACACGAATCGTGATACTGCCTGCCATGAAAGCACCGTCTCTCGCACGGCGATCCAGAATGGCATGGCGGGCATTGCTGATCAGATTGACGATTACCTGTTTGAGTTCATTGGGATAACCGTACAAGGAGCCGCACATATCCTCAGGACTGTCCACAAAATCCAGCGTGATGCCGTCGGCGCGGAATTGGGGTGCAAACAGGTTAACTGCGCTTGTGATGCAGGGGCGGGGATCGTATTCTATCCGCTGCTTTTCCGGCTGGTGAAATGCTCTAAATTCTTCTATTGTTTCAGACATATACCTGATCGTCTGCATGGCGCTGATTTTGAAATCGTCCAGTTGTCTCTGGCTTAATTTATGAAGGGTGCTGAGTGCATGAAACCGCTGGATTATCACATCCAGGGTGGAAAGCGGCTGGCGCCACTGATGGGCGATGGCCCCGATCATCATGCCCATGGACGCCAGGCGGGACTGATTCACAAGCATACGCTCATGGAGAAGTCTTTTATCTATTTCCTCTTTTACCCGCTCCTGCAGGGTCAGATTCAGCCGCTCCAAC
>CAITDH010000259.1 GCA_903891045.1 uncultured Desulfobulbaceae bacterium
ACGGTGTCCTTGAGGTCTATGCCGGTGAGAAACTGGTGAAACGTTTTTTGAAGATTGATAAACTCACAACCGCTACTGCCACAGATGGCAAACAAGAACGTCCCTATCGTTATGGCTATGGCATTCTCGACGAGAATCTGAACGGTGTGGCCGACGCCAATGAAAAGAAGGTCTATTTTGAGTTCAGTGATTACTCAACCTCGTATATCTTCTATGAAGACCCCAGGTAGTTTGCAGGGCGCTTCTGGACATTTCCCGGTTTGTAACGTACAGGCGCCTCAAGGAAGGGACGTTTTCCCTGCTCATCAGGGGCTTTGTTCATGAAGATGACTATGAAAAGCCGGCTGACCCTTGCCGTTTCCCTGCTTCTCCTGTGTCTGATGGGGGTGACTTCTTTTCTGTTCCTCAGTATGTTCAAACAGCAGCTCAAGGGGATTATCGCCAGTGAGCAGCAATTACTGCTCACTGAGATCGCGGGTTCCCTGGATGACAAGTTGTCTCTGGCCCATGCCCAGCTCGTCTCTACTGCCACGATCGTCTCCACTGAGGCCCTTGTTTCGGGAGACACGGCCCAGGACTTTCTTGATCACCGTCCCGGCCTGCTCGACGCCTTTGACAATCATATCTTTCTTTATTCTCCGGAAGGCCGGATCATCGCTGAATCCCCATTTGTCCCCAATCGCCGCGGCCTGGATTTTTCTTTCCGCCCCTATATTAAAGATACCCAGACTGCTCTCGTTCCAGTGATTTCCGATCCCTATGTCTCCTCCCAGCCCCACAAGCATGCGGTGATCATGATGACCGCGCCGGTCTTTAACCAGGAGGGTAGGATCATCGCCATTCTCGGCGGCAGTCTTGATCTCATGAGGCTCAATATCCTGGGCAAGATTTCGGAAAAAAAGATCGGTAAGAGCGGTTATCTTTACCTGACTACGATGGACAGGGTCATGGTTATGCACCCGGACAAGGACAGGATCTTCAAAAAAATCCCTGAAGGGAAAAACCCTTTGCTCGACCGGGCGCTTCAGGGTTTTGAGGGCACCGATGAAAATCACAGCCGTGAGGGGGTGCCCATGCTCACCTCATTTAAGCGCCTCCGGGTGAAAAACTGGCTCCTGGCCGCGAATTATCCGCAGGCCGAGGCCTTTGCCCCACTCACCCGCACCGGCGAGATCCTTCTCGTCGGGATGCTGGCCATCACCCTGGCGGCCTTTGTGGTTATCCGTTTTTTCAGTCAATACCTGACCAGCTCACTTCTGGCCTTTACCCGGCATGTGGCAGAGATCGACACCAAAAAGGGGGAGGCGCGGTTGTTTCATGCCGGAGGTGGAGATGAGACCGCCACCCTGGCCAAGGCCTTTAATGCCATGCTCGAAAAACTCGACCGGCAGCAGGAGGAGTTGCGGCAGAGAGAGGAAATCTACCGCACCGTCACCGAGTTTACCTCCGAGTTCATCTTCTGGCGTGGACCGGACAAAAAAATGATCTTTGTCTCCCATAACTGCGGCCAGCTCACCGGATATTCCGAGGAGGAGTTCCTTGCCGATCCTGACCTGCTGGATGAGCTCTTCCACCCTGAAGATCGGGAGTGCTGGGATCAGCATGTGCATCCCGTGGACGAGGCAGGTAAACTGCTGGCCCTGGAGTTCCGAATCATCACCAGGACGGGTGAGGTCCGTTGGGTTAATCATATCTGTGCCGAGATTCACGATGATAACGGTTGTTTTCTGGGATGGCGCGGTGATCTTGTTGATATTACTGAACGCAAGCTGGCCGAGGAGGAGAAGGGTCAACTTGAACTCCAGTTCCAGCAGGCCCAGAAAATGGAATCGGTGGGGCGATTAGCGGGCGGCGTGGCCCATGACTTTAATAACATGCTGGGGGTGATCCTGGGGCATACGGAACTTGCCCTGCGCCAGGGAAATCCCGATCATCCGCTTCACGCCCATCTTATAGAGATCAGCAAGGCGGCTGAACGGTCTGCCAATCTTACCCGGCAACTACTGGCCTTTGCCCGCAAACAGACCGTTGCTCCCAAAGAGCTGGACTTGAATGCGACCGTGGCCGGGATGCTCACGATGTTGCAACGATTAATCGGTGAGGATATCAGTCTTGTCTGGCAGCCGCAGGAGGATCTGTGGCCGGTCAAGATGGATCCCTCGCAGCTCGATCAGCTTCTGGCCAATCTCTGTATCAATGCCCGGGATGCCATTGATGACGTGGGCACAATCACCATCGAGACTGGCCGCCGTGTCTTTGATGAGGTTTATTGCGATAATCATTTGGGCTTTAGGCCTGGTGATTATGTGCGCCTTGCCATAAGTGACGACGGTTGTGGCATGGACAAGGAAACACTGGGCCACATCTTTGAACCATTTTTTACAACCAAGGGTGTCGGCAAAGGCACCGGCCTTGGTCTGGCCACGGTTTATGGTGTTGTCAAACAGAACAATGGTTTTGTTAATGTTTACAGCGAGCTGGGACAGGGGACGACCTTTACGATCTATCTGCCTCGGTATATGGGGAATGGCGTCCAGGCCCAGCCGGAAAAAGTTGTGGGGCCCGTCCTGGGTGGTCAGGAGATGATTCTGCTGGTGGAGGATGATCCGGCCATCTTACACATGATCACGGTGATGCTCGAAGGGATGGGTTACACGGTGCTGGCGGCAAATTCTCCGGATAAGGCCATCCGTCTGGCCCAGGAACACGCTGGGGAAATTCGCCTGCTTATGACGGATGTGATTATGCCCGAGATGAATGGCCGGGACCTGGCCATGAACCTGGTGTCCTTGTATCCACGTCTCAAACGCCTGTTCATGTCGGGTTATCCCGCCAATATCATTGCTCATCATGGCGTGCTCGACGCTGGGGTCTCTTGCATCCAGAAGCCGTTTTCCATGCAAGAGCTGGCCACAACCGTCCGCAAGGTGCTGGATAGTGCATAGGGATTTGTTTCAGGTTGATAGTTGTTGGTCGCGTTTGTCGTCTCATCCCTGACGTGTCTTTTTTTATTCCCCTTTCAAATCAAAAGGATAGTTGACTGTCGCAGGTGGATGCGGGGTGTCTGGAAGTCAGATATTCCAGCAATCACTGTATGATGGGCATGCCCCTTCGGACACTCTTGAGCAGGTTGCCAGACAAATCTGATTTTTCAGAGTCGCCTTGATTGGCCTGATAAACTTGTTGATTTTTTTCGCATTTTGTAAAATGATGCGAAACGTATTGCGCTCCAATAAACCTGTTACAGGGCTATGTCACAAAGCCGCTGTAAGAAAATAACATGGCCATTTAGTGGCCCGGAGCGGCATAAGGAGCCGTAACGAAATAGCTATAATGAGCCATGTTATTTCGTAACGGCTCCTAAGCCGTCGGAAATAAATAACTATAACATTTTCATATTATAAACGGCATAAGGAGCCGTAAAGAAATAGATATGAATGTAATGGTTATTTCTTAACGGCTCCTAAGGAGAACAACCGGACATTTTGGGTTCCGTCATGACCTCGATACAATCCGGCTCGCAACCGGCAGACGGTTATTTAGTTTTCTCTGTAAGTCTCACAGAACCGCCTTTCATCATTCATTAAAAAGGAGCAACCATGAAACGATTGTTGACCACGCTGTCTATCTCCTGCATTGCCATGATCATGGCTGTGCAGGTGATCGCCGCAGACACCATCAAAATAGGCTTCAATCTTGAAATGACGGGCGATATCCCGAAGGTTGGCGAGTCATCCAAATTTGCCGCTGAGATGCTCAAGGCCGATATTAACGGTGCCGGTGGCCTGGAAGTCGGCGGCAAAAAATACAAGCTTGAATTCATCTACGAAGATAACGAAGCCAAGGCGGAATCGGCAGTCACCACGACTCTGAAACTGATTGAAAAAGATGAGGTGCTGGCAATGATTGGCCCCAATTCCACCAAGCAGGCCATTCCTGCCGGACAGGTTGCCAATGACAACGAGGTGGTCATGATCTCTCCCTGGTCAACCAACCCTGACACGACCTTCAATCGGCCCTGGGTGTTCCGGGCGGCTTTCCTTGATCCCTTCCAGGGACCAATGGCGGTCAACTTTGCCATTAAAACTTTCAAGGCCAAAACCTCCGCTGTCCTTTATGACCTGTCAAACGACTATTCCAAGGGCCTGGCGGAAATTTTCAAAAAACTCTTTGAAAGCAAGATGGGCGCCGGCAGCGTGCTTGCCTTTGAAAGCCACGGTACAAAAGACCAGGACTTCTCGGCGCAGCTGACCAAGATCATTGCCGCCAAGCCGGATTTCATCTTCCTGCCGGACAACTACAATCAGGTCGCTCTGATCGTTAAGCAAGCCCGGCAACTTGGGTTCAAAGGAGAATTCATGGGATCCGATGCCTGGGGATCCTCCGAGTTGATGACCCTCTGCGGCAAGGACTGCGTGGGCCTGCACTTTTCGACCCACTACGCTGCAGCAGGCGCGACCGGCGCCACCAAGGAGTTCATTGAGCGCTATAAAGCCAAGTACAGCTATACCCCGGATGATGTCGCTGCGCTGACCTGGGACGCAACCGGGGTTGTCCTGAAGGCCATTCAGAATACCGGCGGCCTGACCGGCAAACTGAAAAAAGACCGTAAAGCCATCCGCGAAGGCATGGCAGCCATCACCAGCTTTAGCGGCATTACCGGCAATATGAAATTCAATGAGCAGGGAGATCCGATCAAGTGCGGTGTGGTGGTGCAAATCACTAAAAATGGCGAGTTTGCCTTTAACGAGTCAATTTGCCCCGAATAATTCGTCTTTATTCATTCAAGTCAAAGGGCAGTGGGGCGGGGGATTTTCTCCGACCCCCTGCTATGCGGGCTATCGAAGCTTCGTAAAGGTCGTTCATATTGGAAAATCTGGTTCAGAATATTATTAACGCCCTGCAATGGGGAAGCTTTTACGCCCTGATTGCCCTTGGCTATACCCTGGTTTACGGCGTCCTGACTCTGATCAATTTCGCCCATGGCGATGTCTTTATGGTCGGCGCCTATATCGCTTTCTTTAGCGCCACATTCCTATTAACCACGCTTGGCCTGCCCGGCTGGATAGCCCTGGCTTTGTGCATCCCTGTGACAATGATCCTGACCGCAATGGTCGGAGTCACTCTGGAGCGGATTGCTTACCGGCCGCTGCGCAACAAAGGCGCACACCGTCTTTATGTGGTCATCACCGCTTTAATGTGTGGATTAATCCTCGAACACGCCAATCTGGCAATCTTCGGGGCCAGCCGCAAGGCCTTTCCGCAGTTGATTGCCGAACACGTCTACACCATTGGCGGCGTCACCTTCACCAACCTGAAGATTGCCGTTATCGCCACGGCATTCCTGGCTTTCCTGTTCCTGCACTGGATGGTCACCAGAACGCGGGTTGGCATGGCGATGCGCGCCATTTCCTATGACAAGTTTGCCGTGCCGCTGCTGGGAATCCCCCTTGATCGGATCATTGTGGTCACCTTTATTCTCGGCTCCGGATTTGCCGGCCTGGCCGGACTGCTGTTTGCCATGAGCTATCCGGTCCTGGAACCTTACATGGGGGCGCTGATCGGCTGGAAGGCCTTCATTGCTGCCGTGGTTGGCGGGATCGGCGATATCCGCGGGGCATTTCTGGGCGGCTTTCTCCTCGGAGCGGTTGAGATCATGGTCGTTGCGTTTTTTCCTTCGACTTTCCGCGACCTGATCGCATTTACCGTTTTGCTGCTGATCCTGACCTGGAAGCCGACCGGTCTGTTCGGCATTGCCAAGACAACCAAGATTTAAGGTGAACAGAATGCTGCGACGTTATTCCGTTCACCTGAGCCTGGCGACAGTCGGCGGACTGATTGTTTACCTGGCCCACCAGGAATACATCAGCCTCTACATCATGTCGGTGCTGATGTTTATGGGGGTCAACATCATCATGTCGACCAGTCTCAACCTGGTCAATGGCTACATGGGAGAATTTTCCTGCGGTCATGGCGGATTCATGTGCGTTGGCGCCTACGTGTCCTCACTGCTGGGAGTCTGGCTTTTTGCAGGCGACAAAGTTTTTGGCGCGCCGCTTCTCAATCCGAAATATACCCTCTACGCGTTCCCCCTGTTGATTCTCGTAGGCGGCATCGCCGCGGCGCTCGCGGGGCTGTTGGTGGCCATCCCTTCGTACAAAACCCGGGGCGACTATCTGGCGATTATCACCCTCGCCTCCAACTATATCATCATCAGCGTCATCGAAAACATCGGGGCCATCGGCGGGTCACGGGGCTTTATGGGCATGAAGCAACTGATCAATGCCATGGGAAAAAGTGTCGATCTGCCATGGATGCCGATCTGGGTCTTTCTGTTTACCGTCTTCTGTATCTGGCTGATGCGGCGCTATATTTCCTCGACCTTCGGCAAAGGCGTTATCGCCATCTGTCAGGATGAGGTTGCCGCCGAGATCATGAGCGTCAACACCAACAAGATCAAGACGATTACCTTCATGGTCTCCTCCGGGATGGCCGGCATCGCAGGCGGCCTGTTCGCTTATATTCTCGGCTACGTCAATCCGGGAAGTTTCAATATCCTTAAATCCACCGAAGTGCTGGTCATGGTCTATCTGGGCGGCATGGGGTCGCTGTCCGGTTCCGTGCTTTCCGCTATTCTCTTCACCATCCTTCTGGAACTGCTCCGTCCATTACAGATCGTCAAGTGGATTGTCATCCCGTTGCTCCTCATCATCCTGATGCAGTTTCGCCCCGAGGGGATTATGGGTAACCGCGAACTGGGGGATATCTTTCCCAAGCTGAAAAAATTTTACAGGTTTAAATGAGCATACCGACAGAGAAGAGACCCGTCCTCGAAATTCGCAATCTGACGCAAAACTTCGGCGGTCTGCGGGCGGTTTCCGACTTCAACATCCAGTTAATGCCGGGAGAGTTGAGCGGGTTGATCGGCCCGAACGGCGCCGGCAAAACCACGGTTTTTAATCTGGTCAGCGGCTTCTATCAACCCAGTGAAGGGGCAATCCTGATTGATGGCGTCCCAACCGGCGGGCTCAAGCCGCACAAAGTGACGGCCCTTGGTGTGGCCCGGACATTCCAGAATATCCGCTTGTGGAATGAGATGACGGTGCTTGACAATATCCGCGTGGCCCAACATTACCGGCTCGGCTACGGTTTTTTTCACAGCGCCGTCCGCAGTAAACGCTATATGCGGCGGGAGGCGGAAATTGCCCGCGAAGCCGCTGAATTGCTCGATATCTTTCATCTGACACAATATGCCGACGAGTTTCCGAAAAATCTTCCCTACGGCACCCAACGCAAGCTCGAGATCGCACGCGCCCTGTCCATCCATCCCAAACTGCTGTTACTCGATGAGCCGGCAGCGGGACTGAACTCATCAGACATCCAGGAACTGATCCGCCTCATCCGCTGGATCCATGAAATGTTTGCGGTCACCATCTGGATGATCGAGCATCAAATGGATGTTATCATGCAGCTCTGCACCAGGATTAAGGTGATTGATTTTGGCGAAACCATCGCCGAAGGAAATCCCGAAGAAATCTGTAATCATCCCGCCGTTATTACGGCTTACCTGGGAGACGATACGATCTGATGCTGCTGTCAATTGAAAATTTATGCGTCAAGTACGGGAACATCCAGCCCCTACACGGGATCACCTTCCATGTCAACGAGGGGGAAATCGTCACCCTGATCGGGGCCAACGGCGCCGGCAAAACCACCATCCTCTATTCCATTGCCCGCCTGCCGCCGCCGGAGGCCCCACGGGTCATTTCCGGTGACATTGTATTCCAGGGCCAATCGATTCTTCAGACCACACCGAGTGATGTCGTCAAAAATCTGCATCTTGCCCTGTCTCCTGAGGGTCGCAGGATTTTTGGCAACCTGACCGTTTGGGAAAACCTGAAACTGGCCACCTATGCCCGGGCCAAAGAAGCTGATCTGGGAAAGGAATACGACTATGTTTTTACTCTTTTTCCGCGGCTGAAAGAACGTCGCAACCAGCGCAGTGAATCGCTCAGTGGCGGCGAGCAGCAAATGCTGGCGGTCGGACGGGCGCTGATGACGGGTTGTAAGACCCTGCTGCTGGATGAGCCGAGTATGGGACTGGCGCCGGTCCTCAAATATGAGCTGTTCCGCAAATTAAAACAGCTCAACGAAGAGGGGATGACCATCCTGCTGGTCGAACAGAACGCCAATCTGGCGCTGCATCTGGCGCATCGCGGCTATGTTCTTGATACCGGCACTATCGTGGCTGCCGGGACCAGCGCGGAACTGCTGGGTAATCCCGAGGTGAAAAAAGCGTATTTAGGAGGGTGAAAAATATTGGGCGGCACCCCACCCCGCATGAGTGACGGCAAATTACTCCCTCTCTACACAACATTGCCGACTTGAGCGGCATAAAATTCTTTGAGCATAAACTACCGATTCAGCCCTCCACTATGACCAGGCGGCGAACCTCCCGCATCGTTTCCTGGATGTCAAAACTCAGAATTTTCTTGTCTTCCATGATCAGGCGGCCATCAATGATGACGGTATGGACGTCGGCGCCACTGGCGCCATAAACGAGCAGGTCCTGATTGTAGCAGGGGGTCAGGTGGGGCTGCTGGAGATCGAGAAGGATGAGGTCGGCCTTGTAGCCTGGCAGCAGTTGGCCAATGTTGCCCAGCCCGAGCAGGGCGGCGTTGCTGACGGTAGCGCAGCGCAGCGCCTGCCTGGCCGTAAGGGCAGTGGTGTCAAGAGTATGGACCTTCTGGGTTTTGCATAAAATATCCATCTCCCGGAACATGTCCAGGCTGTTGTTGCTGGCGCAGCCGTCGGTGCCCAGGCCCACCCGGATTCCGCGTTCGATCATGGCCGAGACCGGGGCAATGCCGGAGGCCAGTTTCAGATGACTCTGGGGGCAGACCACAACCCCGGCGCCATTTGTGGCGAGCAGGTCAAGATCCTCATCATCAAGCCAGACGCCGTGGATGCAGATGGTTCCTGGATCCAGCAGACCCAGGGCCGCCAGGTGCCTGATCGGGCTTGTCCCTTGGGGCGACTGGATCATCTCGTGTTCCTGGCGGCTTTCCGCCACATGGATGAAGAAGGGCACCTGCCTCTCGGTCGCCAGTTCCTTGGCCTGTTGCAGGGTCTGATTCGAGCAGGTATAGGGGGAATGGGCAAAAAGCCCTGGGGTGATGCGGGGATGTCTGCCTTGCCACGCATCGAGAAATTCGGCCACTGTCTCCAGGCTTTTGGCAGGGTCGGGCACGCCGGGGGCGGGAAAATCAATGATCCCCTGGGCGGCAACCGCCCGCATTCCCGTATCCACAAAGGCCTGCGCCGCCTGGCCTTCAAAAAAATAGCCATCGGCCACGGTGGTGGTGCCGGAGAGGATCATCTCGGCTGCGGCCAACTTGGAGCAGTGATAGACCATCTCTTCATTCACATATCTGGCCTCTGCCGGAAAGATATATTTAGTCAGCCAGGTGGCAAGTTCCAGATCATCGGCCAAACCGCGAAAGAGGGTCATGGCGCAGTGATTGTGCCCGTTGATCAATCCCGGCGCCAGCAGTTTGCCGTGGCCATCGATGATCGTTGTCGCCTCGGTGGTTTCTGCTTGATGCAAATTGGCGGCGGTGCCGATGGCGGCGATGGTGTCGCCTTTGGTCAGCAGCCAGGCCTCGGCAAGGAAAAGGGAATTGGGAGCGGCAAGCAGGGTGCAGTTGTGGATCAGAATGGAATCGGTCATGGTGTTGCGCATGGCAAGGGGAAGAGGGCTTGTGGTTAAAAAGAGGGGCATTTTCCCTGGTTGCAGGGTATAATACTGGTTTTAAGATTTTTTGTAACGGATGATAAATTTTTTTCAAGATTGAAGAGGCAGGTGTTGAGCAACTTCTTCAATTCTTTTTCAGGAGTTGTTATGGGCTTTCGTTGTGGTATTGTTGGCTTGCCAAATGTTGGAAAATCAACAATTTTTAATGCGTTGACCGCCGCCGGTATTGAGGCGGCCAATTATCCTTTCTGTACCATTGAACCCAATGTCGGGATTGTGGCCATGCCCGATTCCAGACTCGATGCCCTGGCAATTCTTGCCAGAACCAAAGTCAAGATCGGGACCCAGATGGAGTTTGTCGATATTGCCGGACTGGTCAAAGGGGCCAGTCAGGGCGAGGGGCTGGGCAACCAGTTTCTTGGTCATATCCGGCAGGTGGATGCCATTGTTCATGTGGTGCGCTGCTTTGAGGATGAGAATGTTGTTCATGTCGATGGCTCCATTGATGCCGAGCGTGATCGTGAAGTTATCAACATGGAGCTGGTCCTGGCCGATCTGGATACTGTCGATAAACGGCTGAAGAAGACCCTCAGTCAGGCCAAATCAGGGGACAAGGTCTATAAGGCTCAAAGTCTATTCTTGGAGAAGCTGCATGCGGCGCTCGATAGTGGCCAACCGGCCCGCACGGTAGCGCCTGATGGTGATCTGGAGCGTGAACTCCTCCGTGATCTCTGTCTGCTGACCACCAAGCCGGTGCTCTATGTGGCCAATGTGGCGGAAGAGGATGCCTTGACCGGCAACGCCTCGGTGCGGGCACTGGAAGAGGCTGCCCGCCTGGAGGGGGCTTCCGTAGTCATTATCTCCGGCAATATCGAGCAGGAACTGAGTCAGTTGTCGCCTGCGGAACAGCAGGAATTTCTGGCTGACATGGGGATGAGCGAGCCGGGCTTGAACCGGCTGATCAAGGCGGGCTATGAGCTCCTGGGGCTGATCACCTTTTTTACGGTGGGCGAGAAAGAGACCAGGGCCTGGACCATTGCCAAGGGCACCAAGGCGCCGGGGGCGGCCGGCAAGATCCACTCTGATTTTGAACGTGGTTTTATCCGGGCCGAGACCATTGCCTATGAGGATTTTATTGCCTGCGGGAGTGAGGCGGTGGCCAAGGACAAGGGGTTGATGCGCTCAGAGGGCAAGGAGTATGTGGTGGCCGATGGTGATTGTCTCCTGTTTCGTTTTAACGTCTAACCCGACGTTCAAAAATCTCTTATGCACAAGACACAGTTTGTAGATCAGCTCAAAGAGGGCGACCGGCTGGATGATTTTTTTCTGGTCAAGACGGCGCGTCTGGCCGAGACCAGGGCTGGAAAACCGTATCTGATCCTTGAGGTCGTAGACAAAACCGGTGAGATCGGCGGGCCGATCTGGGATCAGGTTGAGAAGTTGCAAGGGGTATGTCAGGTTGGTCAATTTGTCCACTTGAGTGGTCAGGTTCAGTCGTATCAGAATAAGTTGCAGCTCAAGATCGATGCCGCCCGTGCGGTCGATCGTAATGAAGTCGATCTTGCTGATTTTGTTCTGGTCTGTGATCAGGACCGGGAAAGATTGGCCACGGACCTGCAGGCTCTTGTCGCCTCGGTGAAAAATCCATATCTAAAAAAACTGTTGCAGGTGTTTTTCAAGAAAGAACCCCTGTGGCAGCGTTTTCAGGACGCCCCGGCGGCGAAAGGAATTCATCACGCCTATCTGGGCGGCCTGCTGGAGCATTCCCTCTCTGTGGCCCGGATTGCCGAGAGTCTGGCCGCCCATTATTCGGGGGTTGATCGTTCCCTCCTTCTGGCCGGGGCTCTGCTCCATGATATCGGCAAGGTTGAAGAACTGGTGATGGAAGTGGCCGTGATTGACTATACTCCCCAGGGTCGGTTGAAGGGGCATCTGGTCATGGGCAGCGAGATGGTGGCTGAGGCGGCGGCGCATATCAAGGACTTTCCGCCGGAACTCCTCACTCAATTGCAACACCTGATCCTCAGTCATCATGGCCGTAAGGAGTTCGGCTCGCCCACCGTGCCCATGACGGTTGAGGCCGTTCTGCTCAGCTTTGTTGATGATCTGGATGCCAAGATGAACCTGATGGAGCAGCTGCGCAAGAAGATGAAGGAGCCGGGATTGCAGTGGACCGAGTATCAGCGCTCGCTGGAGCGATATCTGTATCTTGGCCCTTTTGAGGCGCGGGAAGCAGAAGCGGTAGAGCATGCGGATGAGCGGCGGGTAGCAACAACAGCCTCGCGTCAGCAGACACTTTTTTAGCAATGGGCACGCGGCACAGGCAATTAACCCCTTCTTTCTCCCACCTTTTTGGTCAGGAAAAGGCCAAATTTCTGCTGGGACGGGCCCTGGAGTCTGGGAAGTTGGCCCATGCTTATTTGTTCCGCGGGCCGGACGGGGTGGGGAAACAGCTCTTTGCCAGAAGTCTGGCCGCAGCCGTCAACTGCCAGCAACGACAAGGCCTGGACGCCTGCGGTGATTGCCCTTCCTGTCGGAAATATAGCTCGGAGAATCACCCTGATTTTCTGGTGATCAGCCCGGAAAAAGGGGTGATTAAGATCGATCGCATCCGGGAGATGATCCAGGCGCTTTCCTATCCGCCTTATGAATCTTCTGTCCGGGTGGTGCTGCTGGAGGATATCCATACCATGCGGCCGGAGGCGGCAAACAGTCTACTGAAGACCCTGGAAGAGCCGCCGGACAACAATCTGTTGATCCTGACGGCGGCAGCGGCCAGGGATGTCTTGATTACCATAAGTTCCCGGTGTCAGGTGATTCCTTTTTTTAGCCTGGGCCAGGAAGAGACGGCGCAGATCCTGTTGCGGGAACTACCTGAGCTGGGCCACGAAACCGCCCGTCTCCTGGCCCGTCTCTCGGAGGGCTGTCCCGGTCAGGCCTTGCTCTTGTATCGCAAAGAGATGGTGGCGATCTGGCGGGAGGTGGTGGCGCTCATCTCTGATCCGGGGCACGACGGCAACCGTGATGTGGGGTTGTTGCTGCAGGCGGCTGAAACCATGGCGGCCTTGAAGGAAGATCTGCTTCCTCTTTTCGGTTTGTTGCGTATCTGGCTGCGAGACCTCCTGTTTGCTGATTCCTTGGGTCAGGATGGGCATGAATCGGCAGCCATGGGTGAGGGGGCGCGTGGAAATAAACGGCGATGCTGGAATTTCCATCAGCTTTTTGATAAACTGCATGCGGTTGATCGAGCTGAAAAAGAACTTGGCCGGAACTGTAGTCGTACACTGGTGTGCGAGGTGCTTCTGTTTCAGTTGCAGCAATAAGTGCTTAGGTAGATAGACTGAAGGCTGAAGGTTTTTAGGAAGCAATAATGCGCGGGATGATTGATAGCCTTCAGCCCAAACAACACGGATAATTTTAACTATAAAAGTATATATCTATGTCGGCACAGCAGGAAGAGAGTGGAGAACAAAAGGGGCAGGCAGGGGAAGAAGAACAGATATCCTTCTATCGGATCTCTTTTCGGGCGCAAGGGCAGGAGTTTACGGCTTCGTCAGAGCTTCCTGATCTTAAGGCCCGAGAGGTGGTGATGGTCAAAACGGATCATGGCAATGAGCCGGCAATACTCCTCAGTCGCGCCCCTTCCTGTCAGGGCTGCGGGATGAAACGCCATGCCACCTATGTCCTGGCCCGCCGCGCGAATCAGGAAGAGATCGGGCGATATGCCACCATTACTTCCTGGGAAGGGACGGCTTTTCTGGTCTGCAAGTCTCTTATTGAGCAACATAAGCTGACCATGCGGCTGGTGCGGGCCGAACGTTATTTTAATGGCAGCAAGATTGTCTTTTATTTCACTGCCAATAATCGCATCGATTTTCGGGATCTGGTGAAAGATCTGGTGCTGGAGTTTCATACCAGGGTGGAGATGCGGCAGGTGGGGGTGCGGCATGAGACCAAGATGATTGGCGGTCTTGGCACCTGTGGCCGGGAGTTGTGCTGTTCAGTCTTTATGGATGAGTTTGATTCCGTCTCAATCAAGATGGCCAAAGAGCAGGATCTGCCCTTGAATCCCACCAAGATATCCGGGGTCTGTAATCGTCTGCTGTGCTGCCTGACCTATGAATATTCCACCTATCGCCGGGAGCGAAAAGGGATGCCCAAGACCGGCAAGCGGATCAAGATCGGTGAAGACGTGTTTCTGGTCAAACGGCAGAACCCTTTGCAGCAAACCATCCAGGTCAGTGACAGCCAAGGAGAGACCCATCTGTTGACCAAAGAACAGTGGCAGAACTGTGAGCCGGTAAAAGTTGAGGAAAGTGGGAAGAAAGAAAAGAAGTAATAACTGCATAATTTCTTATTGCCTGAGACGATGTGAGAGATGACAACCTATATTACGACCCCCAT
Source organism: uncultured Desulfobulbaceae bacterium (assembly GCA_903891045.1). GTDB lineage: Bacteria > Desulfobacterota > Desulfobulbia > Desulfobulbales > Desulfocapsaceae > UBA2270. The sequence goes on from CAITDH010000259.1 coordinate 14,159, forward strand.
TTATTATGTGAATGCCCAGCCGCATCTGGGCCATGCCTATACCACTATTGTTGCTGATACCTACAGCCGGTTTCGGAGGGTTTGCGGTGAGGATGTCCGGTTTCAGACGGGCACTGATGAGCATGGTGACAAAATTGCCGAGGCGGCGCTCAAAGAGCAGGTGTCGCCCCTTGAGTATGCAAACCGGATCAGCGCCCTGTATCGGGAGAGCTGGCCGCTGCTCGATATCGTCCCTGACAACTTCATCCGGACGACCGACGCGAATCATATCAGGACCGTACAGCGTGTCCTGCAGCAGGTCTATGAGCAGGGTGACATCTATTTTGGGGAATACTCAGGACTGTACTGCAAGGGCTGTGAACGTTTTCTGACCGAAAAAGAGCTGGTAGACGGCAACTGTCCTGATCACAAGCGCCCACCGGAGAAGATTACCGAGCAGAACTATTTCTTTCGCATGTCGAAATATCAGCAGCAGTTGCTTGATCATATCCACGCCCACCCTGATTTTATCACTCCGGAGCGTTACCGCAACGAGGTCCTTTCCTTTCTCAGCGAGCCCCTCGAAGATCTCTGTATCTCCCGGCCTACCTCAAGGCTGACCTGGGGAATTACCTTGCCCTTTGATCAGAATTTTGTCACCTATGTCTGGTTTGATGCCCTGATCAATTACCTCACCGGACTTGACTATCCTGATGGCGAGTTGTTTCATCAATACTGGCCGGTGGCGGAACATGTGATCGCCAAGGATATTCTCAAACCCCATGCCATCTATTGGCCGACCATGCTTCTGGCTATGGGCCTTCCTTTGTATCAGCGGCTTCATGTCCATGGCTACTGGAATGTGGGTGAGACCAAGATGTCCAAGAGTATCGGCAATGTGGTGCGGCCGGCGGAACTGGTTGCCGAATACGGCGTCGATACGGTGCGTTATTTTCTTCTGCGTGAGATGTCCTTTGGCCTTGATGCCTCGTTTTCCAGCGCCGCGATCGTGACTCGCCAGAATTCGGATCTGGCCAATGATCTGGGCAATCTGTTCAGCCGCTCCCTGGCCATGCTCGAAAAATATACAGACGGCAAGGTTCCGGTCTCTGGTGCGACTGAGGAGTCCGATGCGATCCTGCGCCAGACGGCTGTGCAGATGTTGTCCCAGTATCACGAGAATATGGGGCAATTCCAGTTTCATCGGGCCTTGCAGAGTGTCTGGGATTTGATCAGCCATGCCAATAAATATATTGTTATTAATGAACCTTGGGCCCTGGCCAAGGAACCGGCCCAGCAGCCGCGCCTGCACGCAGTGCTCTATAATCTGGCTGAATGTCTGCGTCTGTTGACGCTTGTTTTGCGCCCGGTGATGCCCCTGACTAGTCAGAAGATGGCGGTGGGTTTAGGCTTGAGTGCGGACGATCCCCGGATTGCCAGTTTCTCGCACGGCGCACAGTGGGGATTGAGCACGGCTGGTACCAGCTTGCAGACAACAGCTGCCCTCTTTCCCCGGATGGACAAGCCTGGAAAAGAGGGTGGAGCCATTGCGGCCGCCGCAACAGCAGTCCAGAAAAGCTCCCCCAAAAAAGAGAAAAAGAAGGGGGCGGTTGCGGAGGTGGGGGTGATTGAATTTGCCCAGTTTCAGCAGATTGATCTGCGAGTGGCAGAGGTGGTTGCTGCTGAGCGTATTCTCAAATCAAATAAATTACTCAAACTGACGGTCAAGGCCCCGGAACAGCGTACCATCGTTGCCGGCATAGCTGAATATTACACTCCGGAAGAGATGGTTGGGCGGCAGGTGCTCATTGTGGCCAATCTGCAACCAGTCGAGATAATGGGAGTTCAGTCACAGGGCATGGTCCTGGCGGCCAAGACCGAAGTGGAGGGGAAAAAACTCCTGGTGCTGACTGCCGTAAGCGGTTTGGTGGCGGCTGGCAGTAAGGTTGCGTAACTAGGCGATTACTTTTTTGTTTCTGCAGGTGATCCGTTATTTCATAAAAAGGAGTACGAAAAATGTTTGTGATGAATAATTTTATGATGGCCCTGGCCCAGTTGCTCGATTTTCTCCTTTCTGCCTATCTGTGGATGGTTGTAGGCAGGGCGGTTATTTCCTGGGTGAATGCCGATGCCCATAACCCTATTGTTCGATTTTTGTATGAGATCACTGAGCCCTTGCTGAGTCGTATTCGGCAGTGGATTCCTATTAGTATGGGAGGGATGGATTTCTCGCCCATGATTCTCATTATGGTGATCATGTTTTTGCAGAGTTTTCTGGTTCCCACCCTGAAACAGATGGCCAGGGCGATGGGTTGAGGTCTGGTAATAAATCAGTGTCATCATCTTGATGGCATAAACGGCATAAGGAGCCTTTACAAAATGAGGAGTACAAGAGCCCTTTTGTAAAGGTTTCTAATACGAGCATACAGAGGAGTATTATGTCCACAACACCACAGATGATTACCCCGCAGATTATCAAGGATCAGGAATTCCAGAGTAAATTCAGAGGATATGATCCTGTTGAGGTCAAGGCCTATCTGGATCTGATTGCCGAGGAATTTTTTGATCTGCAGGAGCGTTGCCGGCTCCAAATTGATGACCTGCAGGCCTCTCATGAGGAAAAAGAGATCATTGAACAGCAGAAGAGCTCTTTGGAGGCGAGCAGCGCCGAGTCTCGGAAAATGGCGGAAGAGCTGAGGCAGGCAGGGTTGCAGATGGAGCAGAAGATCACGGCCCAGGCAAAAGAGTCGGAAGGGTTCCGTACCTGGATCACCAACCTTGAAGAGGAGAAGAAAAGACTGGAGGAAGCATTGAGCAGTGCTGAGGCCAGGATTCAGAAGGCAGAAGGTACCTTCTTGCAGGAAAAGGCAGAGAAAGAGATCTTGGCGCGCAAGATTGAGCTGATGGAAGAGCAGCAGCAAGATGCAAAAAAAGATGAGGTTGATTTCAGGTCAACACTCGCTGCGGCCCAGCAGTTTTGTGATGCGATGAAGGAGAAGAGCAAAGAGCAGGCAGAACAGCTCCTCGATGCGGCCAAGGCTGAGATAAAACAGATTCGCGAGGCGGCGCATACCGAACTTTCCCGCCTGCCAGGAGAGATCGAGGTGTTGCAACAGAAACGGGAAGAGGTCCGCAAGGTCTTGCGGGCAACCCTTGAGGCCTATCTGCAGAATCTGGACATCTTGCCTGCTGCGGATGAACACAGTCCACAACAGGAGAGCGATGATCTCTTTCAGAAGATTCAGATTCTTGAAGATGGTTCCCTCAATCCTGAAGACCTTGCCACTCTCAACAAGGAACCCGGAGATTTGTCTCATTCAGATAGTGAGAACGATCTTTTGTCTGTCTTTGGGGGTGATGAATCAGGCGACCACGAAGATGATGAGAAGATCTGATCAGTCTGACTGGCGCCAGGAGAGATAAAGAGAGCATTATGCCCTTTTTGTCTCGTTTGCCGGACGGGAGATCACTCCTTGCCGTTTACGTCCAACCCCGATCCTCCCGTAATGGCCTGGTCTGTATCCATGACCAGGCCATCAAGCTGGCCCTGACCTCGCCACCCGTTGATGACGCGGCGAATAAGGCCCTTATCTCTTTTTTTTCTTCTTTTTTCAAGATTGCCCGCCAGCAGGTTATTCTCCATAAGGGACAGCAGTCACGGCGGAAGCAGGTCATTATTGAGGGACTGAGCGCAGAGGCGATCAGGGAGCGGATTATGGCAGAGATGCACCACAAAGAGGTCGCCTGCAAATAACCTTGTTTTTGCCAAGGTTGACGGCGCAAGGGCCTGTAAAAGGATGGGCCCAACCAATCTCCTGAACGCTCCATAAACTTCTACCAGAAAGAGGGCGCGATTATGAAGAAGTATGTGATTGGCAACTGGAAGTGTAACAAAGGGAGTGACGAGGCGCAAGACTGGTTTGCTGAATTCGTCAGACGGTATCTCCGGTGGAGGGACTGCAAATCATCGTGGCCCCGTCTTTTATCTGTCTACAGTCTCTGTTGCAATATGTGAAGACCCTGGGTCTTGAAAACCTGTCCCTGGCGGCCTAGGATATTTCACCTTTTCCCAAGGGTTCCTATGCCCGGGCGGTGGCGGCGGATATGGTCAAGGATCTGGTTGAGTATGTGATTATCGGCCACTCGGAAAGGAGACGCTATTTTCATGAGACCTCACAGGATGTCGCCGGCAAGATGAGCGAGGCCTCAGATGTGGGACTGATTCCCATTGTTTGCGTGGATCAACCCTATGCCAAGTCGCAGCTTCTGGCCTTAAATGACAGTGACAGTGACAGCAAGGAGATGATTATTGCCTATGGTCCGGTGGATGCCATGACGGTCAGAATTCCCGAGCCACCAATAAAGGCTGCAGAAACGGCGCGGTTTATCTCCCAGATCCAGCCGGGGCGGCCGGTGATCTATGGCGGCTCCCTTGAGCCCGATAACGTCCAGGATTACGTGCACGTGCCGGATTTGGCAGGACTCTTTGTCGGTGAGGCCAGTCTGGACGTGGGATCATTTCTGGCTATCTGTGAGCAGATAGCAGGGGCCATGGAGGGGAAATAGGTTAAAGGCTGAGCAGGTTGAAGTTTTGGATGATCACGCTTTTTTGTCCCTACAAAATCTTCAAGCCTCGGTCTTTTCACCTAGGTAGGTGTTATTTCCGCTTCTTTGGCCAGAGGAGGGCGACGACAAAACCCGCCGACTAAGGATCCCTACCCATCACCATTCCAATGATACTAAGGGTGCCGAGGACGCCAAGGGTTCCGGAGATACGATCAGCCAGAATCAGAAAGGCGGAGCCAACGATCAGCGCCGAGATGCTCATGGAGATCTCCATGAGCTGGCGGGAAGAGTCCATTTTCTCGGCCAGATGGTCGAGGCGTTTTATCTCCAGATTCATTCAGGGTGAACTGGCTGTAGCGGAATTGGTCGAGGAAACGTTGAATCACCTGCGGCATGTATTCGAGAAGATTGAGATAGCCGGCCAGACTTTTTTCTGTCCGATTACGGATAGCCGTAAAATCATAGCGCTTCGTCACAATCTCTCGTATCTGTGGTTTAACATGGGCCACGACATCAAATTACGGGTCGAACTGCTCGGCTACTCCTTCGATGGTGGTCAGGGTCTTGATCAGGAACAACAGGTCGCTTGGGTAGTGAACCTGATAACACTGGAGCATGCCAAAAAAATCTGACAGCAGTCATGGAGGGTGGTTGTTCGGGACATGTTTGTCTGATGGCAGATGATTAGAGCTTTTTGGGATCGAAGTCTGGCTGCTGGGAAAAGGCTGTGTCTACAAGCCCCTTTAGCTCATTCTGGATTTCCCTGGTCGGAGGGATCGGAGAGAGGATCGGCAGGAACTTTTCAACAGGCCCAGGAGGCTGAATGCGCATTTTTTGTTCCATAGTGATGGCGTTATCGGTTTCAAGGGCCCCAGCCATAGGGCCAGAGCTGCTAGGGGTTGTTCCGTCCATACCGCGGAGAAAAAGCATAATACCGCTGATGTCATTTTTTTGATAAAAAAGATTAATCTCTTCCTTGATGGTTTCCTGGTCTTCGGCCAGTTCCAGGATACGGTTCCGATAATCGGCAACATGTTGTTCCAAGGAGTCGTAAATATCGAAAAACATATTTTGAAAGCGCCGTTTCCGGGTAAGGCCATGGACCGGAAAATCTGCCAGCACCCGTTTTCTGATAGTGGGTGATTTGCTTATGTATTGGTCGTAAAAAAGGATCTCGCCCAGACCGGTGAGTCGGAAAAGATCATTAATCAGGGAATTATCCTGCAACAGCACATAGAGACGGACAAGGTCGAATCCGATCTTGTCTTCCAGCTCCATGGCCCTCGCAATGATGTTTTTTTGATACGCATTGGTATCTTCTTCAATGATTTTGCGAAATCCAAAATAACGATCGGCAATCTCTTTCTTGACTTCAAAGGCCAGGGTTGTATTTAGATCGAGCATGAAGTCACCTTGTTTGCATGGGATTATTCTATACCAAGTAAATTCCCTTTTTGTTCACAACCATTTAAGTATAGTGCCTCTCGTTTCCAGATGCAATAATTCAGTTTTCAGCGGTCGGAGAGAGAACTATTGTTTTCGTATGGAGGAGAGTGGCCGATGAAGGACAGCCCCAGTGATCCTGGTCGTTCCGAAGCGTTTACAGCCGTTGTGGTTTTTGGGCCTCGGCAATAAGGATGTCGGTTTCAATCTGCTTGCGGTTCAGCACTGTGAGAGGATCGATGGCGGTGTTCAGGCGATGGATTTCCAGATGCAGATGGGGGCCGGTTGTCAGGCCAGTCTGGCCAACCTGACCAAGGGGGTGTGAGGGATTGATCTGTTCTCCCTTGTGAACAAGGAGTTTGGAAAGATGGGCATAACGGGAAGTGAGACCATTGCCGTGATCAATCTCCACCATGAGGCCATAGCCGCCATCATTGCCTGAAAAAGTGACAACCCCGGAGGTCAGTGGCTTGATGGGAGTACCCGTTGGCTGGCTGATGTCAATCCCGTCGTGGTGCAAGGTCTCGCCTACAACCGGATGATTGCGCATGCCGAACAGGGAGGTGATTCTTCCGTTCACTGGAGCTTGGAGCTTGGTTGGTAGTGGTAGATAAGGTGTGTTTGTTGTGGCGTTGATGGATTCAGGTATAAACTTTGATTCCGATGCCGGTTGTGATTGAGTGATGCTGGTGAGATCAAGTTTTTGTCCCGGCAGGATATTGTCTGGATTGGTCAGATGGTTGAGGCTCGCGACTTGTTTGACCATGTTATACAGGTCGCGTCTTGGATAATTGTGTCCGAGTTTCTTTGATTCATTGGCCACAATCTCTGACAAGGTGTCGTCATGTTGGATGGTATACGTTTTTGTTGTTGGTGGACAATCCGGTGCTGCTTGGATTGTCTTGTCCTGACGTAACCTAGTTGCCTCGGCTAGGGCATTATGAAATTTTTGCGCAGTCTGCGTCTGGGCTGGAGTCGATGGGGCCTTGTTTTTTCCCAGGGTACTCAACGGGATGGCATTTTTCGAAACAACGATACCTCTCATGTCACGTGCCTCTTGGGTCTCTGGATGGATATTCCCTTTGCAAGCGGTTGCCTTATGCAATGATAACAACTAAGGGAACGAAAGGTGGGCCCGATACAACCATTTTATACTAATCGGTTATATTGAGCTAATCTTTATTTATTAGTCTCAGGCTTCAGCGCATCTTTTGCCGCAGCCAGGGCCCTCTGGAATATCGACAAAGGTCACAGTGAAGCCGCCCTCTCATCAGAGGTAGGGTAGGATAGATACACATGGCGCGCTCCTTATTTTAATCCAAGTTGTTTCTTGATGCCTTCCGCTGTACCTTTCTTCAGGTCGGCATTGTGCATCGGCAGAATAGACTGCTTTCCGTCGAGATTCACCGCATACCTCGCCGGGCCTTTGGCCAGTAAGCAGGATCATTTTCAGGGCCAGTTTTGAAATCCGGTAAATATCCATTGTCATGTTGTCCAGATCAAGAGCCGCCCACAAGATTTTTATTAGTCTCAAATAGGGTTAAAACCTCCGCCTTTAGGCGGATAGATTTATCATTTTTACTATGTGTTATCATGTGCCCACTATGAATAGGAGGGTATATGGAATACCGTTACGGGAGTCATACAGTTTTCAATATTGAGTACCATTTTGTATGGGTGACAAAATATCGTTATAAGGTATTGAAGGGAGAGATAGCCCATCGAGTGAAGGAACTTGTTCGACAGAGCTGCGAGGCATTTTAGCTCAAGCTCATAAGTGGAGTTGAGAGTAAAGATCATACCCATGTGTTTGTCTCGGCCCCACTGATCATGGCTCCAAGCGAGATTATGAGAAGGATAAAAGGAAGGACATTTGCCAAGCTGTTTGAGGATTTTCCAGATATTAAG